>JACQFK010000554.1 GCA_016200125.1 Planctomycetota bacterium | reverse complement strand
GTTCAAGCACGTGCAGGAAGAGCGTCCGGGATCCGGTCCCCGGGTCCGCAACCTCGATCCTCCAGGGGCAGACCGGCGGCCGGCTCCGGCCCGGACCGTCGTGGTTGTACTGGGCCGTCGGCTCCAGGGGATGGCCCCAGGCCTCCTTGCCCGGACCGCCGCGGAGGACCACTTCCCCCTTCTCAGGCAGCAGGGTCCGCAGAAAGGCGCGGCTGCGTCCCGTCGAGAGAACCGTCCGGCTGCCGTCGGCTTCGGGAAAGCTGAGCCACTGCGTGACGCCGTCCTTGGTCTGCGGCTCAGTCGGCACATGCAGGAAGAAATGTCTGGCGAACTCGGGCTTTGCCGCCTCCACGCGGTCGAAGATCACGAAGAACTCGCGGGGGCCGCGCAGATACAGAAACTGCCGGGTCACTTCCTTCGCCTTGTGGGCGCTGTAGCCCTTCGTGAGATCCGCCGCCGCGTAAGTGAAGTCCTTCGAATGCTCGAAGGCCGTCAGGTGGCCCCGTTCCAGCGGATACTTTACGCCCTCGTAGACGTGCCGGAGCAGCCCGCCGTCGTTCCCGTTCTTCTGGCTGCGCCGCAGCTTCTCGGCGGGATCGAAGATCGTCACGAGGTTGTAGATGAGCGAGCCGCCGGAGTAGAAGTCCTCGTCGTTCGACCAATGCCCGCCCTGCCGCGAGACGACGGCCCCCTTGCGCGAGATCAGGAAGTGCCCCTCGTCGTCGCGCGCGTGGGCCGCGAACTGCGGTCCCGCGCCGAAGAAGGCCCAGGTCGCGTTGGGATCGTTCCAGGCGCTCCGCGCGTAGACGTGGCCCGCACCGCCGAACACGTAGCCGAGGGGAAGGACATCGGGAGGCGTCGCCTTGATCGACGGGTCGTAGGCCGCGACCCGCTCCCAGCGGCTCGAGAGCCATCCGGCGGAGCGCCCCTTGTCCGAGAACCACTGGGACAGCCCGTCGCGCAGCATCGGCGCCGTGCGGCAGAAGCCGCCGGGCCCCGCGCCGTCCCCGTCGTCGATCCAGGCCGTCCGGTCGTTGTGCGGCATCATCGTGTAGGCGACCCAGCGCGGCTCCTCGACCGGATAGCCCCAGGGCTTCAGCTTCTTGAGGAGGTCGATGCCCGTCGCCGTGCGCCAGGCGTCGAATGACCAGCCCACCACCGTCACCGGTCCGTAGCCGCCGTGCCCGAAGGACTCAGACCAGACGCCGCCCATGCGGTCGAAGGCCGCGACGCACTCCGACGGCACCCTCTTGTGCCAGGAATCCAGGAAGGACTTCGCCTCAGCCTCGTGTTTCGTCCCGGCGCCGAGGATCGTCAGCGCGATGAAGAGCTTCTGCGTCAGCGCATCCCGGCTGTGCATGATGTTGAGGTGCGAGGGCCCCCAGGTCTGGTTGTACTCCCAGTACCCGTTCTTGAGCTGGATCTCCGCCCGGTCGGTGTACCAGGTGAGCCAGGAGCCGAGCGCCTCGCCGTAAAGGACGCGCTGCTCCGCCGTGAGAGAATCGTGGATCCAGTCGTAGGCCAGCGCATGAAACCCGAACTGGCTGCCCTTGCGGTTGGAAATGACCGTCCCGTCTCCCCAGTGCTGTACGATGAGGTCGACGTATTTCTTCGCGTCGCGGCCCGACGCCCGCTCGACGCAGGCCGTGAGGGCGCAGTCGATCAGCCGCTCCGGCTCGCCCCAACCGTTCGTCGCCAGGTCGCGGGCATTCCGCACGCCGTCGGCCCGCTCCCTGACCAGCTTGTAGTCGTCGGCGAGAGGGCCCGAGATGCGCTTGACGACGGCCGCGACCTCGTCGATGAGAAGGCGGGGATGCTCCTTGCGGACGCTGTAGCCCTCCTGGCAGAGCGACGACGCGAGCGCCAGGAGGAGGACGCTCATTTCAGCAGCTTGGAGGGATCCGACTTCGGGTGGAGGACCAGGCCGATGCCGTTGCAGTCGTCGCAGGGAAAGGCGACGTGGCGCATCAGGCTGCCCCGGCCCTGGCAATCGCGGCACTTATAGGCGTCCGCGAAGCTCTCGAAAGTGGGCTTCGGCACTTCGCGGGTGCAGCCGCGGGCCTTGCACTCCGTCTTGCCGCTGGCCTTGCACTTCGGGCAGTCCACGTTGTTGTAGCGCCCCGCGCAGTTGCAGCCCACGCAGGCCTTCACGCCGTTGAAGGTGTTGAGCTTGCCCGAGCCGCCGCACTTCGTGCACTCGAGGTTGACCTTCTTGCTCCCCTTGCAAGCGCTGCAGTTGACCTTGTGGGTCCCGCCGCAGATGTTGCAGGGCGCCTCGTCGCGGATCGACTTGGCGAGCGCAATGAAGTGGTCGCGGATCGAGCCGCTGAGGCCCGTGGACGACGACTCCAGGCTCGCCGCGGCCTTCTGGTAGTTACGGTTCTCGCCCAGGGCCTTGAAGAGCAGAAGCAGCGCCGTGGCGTAGCGCACGCCGACGTCCGCCAGTCCCCGGTAGTCGTTGTTGAACTGGATGATCCCCATGCCGTACTCGCCCGAGGAGAGCCACTTGCGGTAGTCGTCCATCGCGAGGCCTTCCTTGCGGCCCCAGACGGCGCCGAACTCCGACTTCTCGTAGCCGAGGTCCTTGAACGCGGCCTCGATGTCCGGCGTGGGCTTGCCCTTGTTCTTCTCGATCAGCGCGCTCGCGGGTCCCGCCACGAACAGCGACAGCGCGTCGACCGGCTGGCCCTTCCCCTTCAGCTCCTTGACCTTCAGGGCGAGGAACTTCACCCCTTCGGAGATCTCCTTGTCCTCGAGGGTCTCGAACTTCGCGGCGTCGGCCCCCTTGAAGAAGGCCTGCAGCGCCTCGAGCGCCTCGGATTTCTGGTCCGACGTGAGCTTCACGTCGACGGCCTTGAACTCCGCCGCGCCCGGAGGCGTCACGTACTTGCCGTCCGCGGCCGTCCGGATCCGCACTTCCCGGCGGTCCCCCTGGATCAGCACCGACGTGGTGTCGGAGCGCTTCTCGAGCCGGCCGCTGAACTTGGACTCGCCGCCGGGGCCCTTGACGATCAGCGTGTCGGACGAGAGGCCCCATTCGACGTCGCTCTTTTCGAGGAACAGGAGGCCCGCCATGGCCACGTCCGCCAGCGGGACCTGGGAATCGGCCGCCTTCTTGAACACGGCGGTCGCCGAGGCACGCTGGCCGGGGTCGGCGCGCTTCGCGGGATCGACCATCACCGCGAGGGCCTCGCGCAGGGAGACCGCCAGCACCGGCGCGGGCGCCGGGGCGGGGGTCGGAGCCGGCTTCGGATCGGTCGAAGGCGCGGGGCTGGGCGCGGGCGTCGGCGCCGGGGTCGGCGGAGCCTTCGCCACGGGCTTCGGCGGCGCTTCCTTCGCCTTCACGGGGGCGTCGTTGCCGGCGATCTGCGAATGGAAGCGCTCGCGCACGAGCCGCATCAGCTTCATCACGTTGATGAGCTGCGAGTCGAGCTCCGGATAGCCCTCGGGGAAGAGTTCGCGCGCCTCGACGTAGGCCTCGCGGGCCCGCTGGACCTTGGGAAGCGCCTCGCGGAACTTCGCCTCGGCGGCCTTCTCGTCGCTCATGACGACCGCCTCGGAGTAGAGCTTCTTGGCGTCTTCCACCTGCTTGTCGGCGTCGCCCAGCACCTCCTTGGGCGACTTGTACCAGTGCTTGACCTCGCTCTTGGGGAATCCCACCGTCTGGCCCTCGACGGTCACCTCGTAGCCGTCCGCCTTCTCGACCACGCGGCCGGCGAGCTTGCGCCCGTCGTTGAGGATGATGCCGTCGCCGAGCGCGGTGGAGACGGAAAGCCCGAGGATGGCCAGGGTAAGGAGGCTTCGACGCATGAGGGCCCTCTGTTCTCGATTACTTATACGCCCCGCGGCTCGCCCCAGGGGGCCGCTTTCCCGCCTTGGATAATACGCATATACAGACGCCATGGAAGGTCCTTTGCCAACAAAGAAGCATCACGCATCACGAATCAGGCATCAGGGGAAGACCGTCGCCCCTCCCGGCCTTCCCCTCCGGGGAGGCGGAGGGTGACCCTTCTTCCGTGATGCGCGATTCGTGATGCCGCCCTAGTGGGCGGCAGACCAGAGGCGGTCGAATTCGGCGGCCGAGCGGAGGACGATGCCCTTCACCCAGAAGACCTGGGTGGTGTCCTTGTTGGGGGGCAGGAAGCGCGCATAGGTCTGATACTTGTCCTGGACCGTCATCATCCGCGCCGTGACCGTGAACTTCGACTTCCCGCGGGTGTACATCGTCACGTCGTGGAAGGCCGAATCGGCCTTCTTCGAGATGTCGTAGAGAACCTCGGACCTCCCCCCTTCCGCCGTCAGGAAGCACTCGATCCGGGCGCCGACCTTGTCCTCGATGATGAAGCCGGTCGCGCGCACCTGGCACTCCACGATCTCGCCGGGCGCTTCGACGAGGACGGACGCCAGCCCCTGGGCGCCCGTGGGGGCGATGAACTTCAGGTCCAGCGGCCCGAGCTTCTTGGGCTTGTCGTCCGTGCGGTAGATCGGGGTGTCCGCCTCGTGCCAGTCCATGATCGAGGTCCCGTTCATCCCGACCTTCAGCGAGCCGGGCCTGTAGAGCGACTCGATCCCGGTAGACCAGGGGACCTTCACGAACCAGTGGTCCTTCCGGAGCACGAAGCCCATGGACTCCAGCTCGCGGCGGATCTCGTCCTTCGTCTCGGCCTTGCGCTCGGGGATCGGCGCTCCCGCGGCGATGGAGTTCTTCAGCGTCCACTGGCCGTCCATCTGGAAATAGCCCGCCGCATTGCGGGCAAAGGGCTCGGAGGGGGCCGTCTGCAGGATCGTGTAGGCCACGAGCTCGCGATGAACGGGCAGGTTCATCTCCTGCGTCCACACCAGCAGTTGCAGGAGCGCGTCCCGGTACTTCTCCCCCGCCTTGAACTTGCTCATGAACTCCGCCCGAAGGTCGTCCGCCGTCACGAGGCGCTCGACGTCGTCCTTGGCGACGGTGATGTCGCCCACGACCGTGCGGACCGACACCGCGGCCGGGGTGTCCTGCAGGAGCTTCCCCGAGAAGCGCCGCCCGTCCTTCATGATGATCGCCTCGGGCACGGGCGCCTTGGGGAGCATCGCGTTGAGCCTCTCGATTTGCCTCGCGAAGCTCTCGCGCAGAGATCCCGCCGCCGCCGAGTCCACCGCCACGCCCGACAGGCGCGACCTCAGCATGGCGTACTCCTCCTCGGTCGCCTCTCCGGCGCCCAGGATCCGCTCGATGTTCGCGCGGTCGAAGTCCGTCAGCTGCCCCGGAGGGAGCGAGAGGATGTTCTTCTGGACCTCGATGGCGAACGCGTTCGCGATCCGGACGTAGCCGCTCCGCGTCAGCGCCACGCCCGTGCCCGAGGCGGAGCCGAAGTAAAGGAGCACGTCGCGCTCGTTGCCGCGGCGCACCCTCACCTTGATGAAGGTGCCCGCCGGGATGCGCGCGATCGACTCGCTGATCCGCCGGGAGGCGTCCGCGGGCTTGAGCGTCGCGAAGTTCGCGTCCTCGATGCCCAGGACCTCGTCGCTGATCTCGAGCAGCTCCGGGATGATCGTCTCGCCCGCCGAGATCTGGTGGAGCCGCTGCCGCACCAGGGGGATCGACTTCGTGCGCTCCATCCACAGCGCGTTGTCGCCCTTGAGCCGGGCCGCCTCGCGGGACAGGATGAGCAAGTTGTACTCGGCGGCCGCGCGGTCGAGCTCCGGCTTCGCCTCGCGGGCC
>JACQFK010000553.1 GCA_016200125.1 Planctomycetota bacterium | reverse complement strand
CGGGCGCTCGAGACGGCGCGCGTGATCCGCTCGCGCCTGGGTCTGCCGCTCATCCGCCTCTCCCGCGCGCTGCGGGAGATGGACTACGGCCGGATGTCGGGACGCCCGGAACCCGAAGTGCGCCGCCTTTGCCCGCTCTTCCGCCGCGATCCCCGCTTCGTCTTTCCTGACGGCGAGAGCTTCCTCTCGGTCCAGGCCCGCGCCTTCCGCTGGCTCGACCGGATCCTGCGGCGCCACGAGCGGGAGAACCTCGCGGTGGTGACGCACGGCGGCTGGCTGCGGACGCTCTTCGCGGGCCTGAAGGGAGAGCCGCTCGCCCGCTGCCTCCAGGGGACGGTCTCGCACGGCGTGGCCGGGCGGCTGGAGGTCAGCGCCTCGCGGGGACTGCGGCTGACCGTGGGCCCCGGCGTGACGATCTTTCCGAAGAGATAGCGAATGCTTTTGCCGTCATCAATGATGTGCGACGGATCCTGCTGTCCCTCGGCGTCCTGATCGGGGCGGTCCTGTCGGGCCTCCTGATCGCCTCGCTCCTTCTCAAGGCCGAATGTCCCGACTGCGGCGGCGCCGCGCTCTACTTTGCGGTGAATCCGGGACAGCTGGTCGATGGACCGATCGTTCTGGATTGCCTCCGCTGCGGCGATCGGGGCCGGGTCTCCCTCTTCAATGCCCGGGTCGGCGCCGATCCGGATCCGGTGATCGCCCGGGTCCTGCACGAGTCGAATCGCGGACCGTGGTTCGACACCTATCCCAAGCGATTGGAGATGGGGGAGCGGGTGAAGAAGGCCGGACTCACGTCCGCGCTCGACTGGACCTGGCCGGGAAACCCGGACTTCCGTGACTGCGCGCGATTCGTCCGTGAGGATGGGAAGGGCTACGTCCTGGTCATCCTGGACGTGGACGGCGGGGGCGGCTCTCACTTGACTCCGGCCCGAATCCTACTGTTCGATCCCCAGGGGACACTGCTCGATTCCGTCCGGGTGACGGCGTTCCGGAGCCCCTCCGAACCCAAGGCGACCTTCATCGTTTCTCCCCAGGCGGGAAGCCCCTGCATCCGGATCCGGCTTTTGCTCTGGAAGAACGCTCTCTGCGAGCGCGTCGAAGTCGACCACGCCGGCCGCACCTGGAGCACCGAACCCGTCGAGCCGAAGGACAAGCTCGACCATCTCGATTGGAACGTCTATCTCCGAGGAGGGAAGCTCCGGGTCGCGGACGCCGCAACCGGAAAATCGATCGCCGATTGAGAATCAACAGGCTTCCGAGGTGTCATAATTGGCGAAGATAAGGAGCCCGACCCATGACCCGTTCCCTCTCGCGCCGCCAGTTCCTCGCCGGAGCCTCCGCCCTGGCCGCCGCTCCCCGGATCCTGTCGGCCTCCGCGCTCCGCGCCAAGGTCCGCCACGCGGTGGTCGGCTGCGGCGGCATGGGCGGCGCCGACATGAACGCCCTCGCCAGCCATCCGGACCTCCAGATCGTCGCCCTCTGCGACGTCGACGCCAAGACCCTGGAGGCCGCCGCGAAGAAATTCCCCGCCGCCAAGACCTACCGCGACTACCGGAAGATGTTCGCGGAGATCTCCGACGAGTTCGACACGGTCAACGTCGGGACGCCCGACCACACGCACGCGGCGGCGTCGATGTCGGCCTTGAACCGAGGCAAGCACGTCTACTGCCAGAAGCCGCTCACCCACGACGTTTACGAGGCGCGGCGCCTGGCGGAGGTCGCGCGCCAGAAGAAGCTCGTGACCCAGATGGGCATCCAGGTGCATTCTTCCAAGGAGTACCGCCTCGCCGTCAAGGTGATCCAGGACGGCGCGATCGGCAAGGTCAAGGAGGTCCACAGCTGGAGCAACAAGAAATGGGGCTTCGACGGGCCGCGCCCCCAGGGCGAGGATCCGGTCCCGGCGAACCTGGACTGGGACCTCTGGCTGGGCACGGCGCCCTTCCGCCCCTACAAGAAGGGGCTCTACCACACGGCCAACTGGCGGAAGTGGACGGACTTCGGCTGCGGAACGATGGGCGACATGTCGATCCACATCCTCGACCCGATCGCCGGGGCGATCGAGCTGACCCAGCCGCGGACGATCCTCTCCGAGAGCGATCCGCCGCCCGCCGAGTCCTTCGCGACCAAGAACATCGTGAAGTACGTGTTCCCGGGGACGAAGCACACCGTGGACCCGTTCCCGCTCACCTGGTACGACGGGGACGCCCTGCCTTCCACGAAGGGCTGGCCGGTCGAGAAGCTGCCGGACCAGGGCTCGATGTTCGTGGGCGAGAAGGGCTTCATGCTCCTGCCGCACGTCGCTTCGCCCCAGCTGCTGCCGGCCGAGAACTTCAAGGACTACAAGATGCCGGCGGTGCAGGGGGACAACCACTGGCACCAGTTCGTCAACGCCGTGAAGGGCGAGGGGAAGACCTCGGCGAGCTTCGACTACGCGGGGCCGCTGACCGAGTTCGTGCTCCTCGGCGTCGTCGCCAACCGCGTCCCCGGCAAGCTGCTCACGTGGAACGCGGCAGACCTGAAGCTCGAAGGCTCGCCCGAAGCCTCCGCGCTGCTCAAGCGGACCTACCGCAAGGGCTGGGAGGTCGAGGGCCTGTAGCCGGACCGTTGCGCGAAGGCGGCGCCTTCGGATATCCTCTCCCGTCTTGAGAGGACTTCCCCGATGAGCCTGCTTCTGGCGCTCGCGCTCGCGGCCTTCCAGGATCCCGCGCCCCGGCCCGTGATGGCCGACTTCATGGGCGTGAACGGACACACGGTCCAGTTCAAGCCCGAGCTCTACTCCAAGGTCTGCAGCAAGGTTCGCGACTACCATCCGATCGAGTGGGACCTCGGGAAGGACTCGGACTTCGTCCTGCAGTTTCCCGAGGCGCGCAACCGGGTCAACTGGAACCAGGTCTACGGCTCCTGGCAGAAGCACGGGATCGAGACCGACGTGAGCGTGATGTTCCACGGCTTCCCGCCGGAGACCTGGAAGGACCTGGTCAAGGACCCCCACACCTACGGTCTCGCGTTCGCGAAGATGTTCGGCCCCTCCTCCGCGAAGAAGCTGGTCTCCTCGGTGGAGATCGGCAACGAGCCGGGCAACTATCCCGACGACAAGTACCGGACGCTCTTCGAGAACATGGCGAGGGGCTTCCGCGAGGGCGATCCGAAGCTCAAGATCCTCACCTGCAACATCACGACGGGGAAGAGCGGCAACTACGAGAAGAGCGTCGCCTGCGTCCAGGGGCTCGAGAACCTCTACGACGCGCTCAACATCCACACCTACTCGCTCGCCGAGAAGTGGCCCTCCTGGCGCCGCTCCTTCCCGGAGGACGCCACGGTCGATTTCCTGAAGCCGGTGGACGACCTGATCGCCTGGCGCGACGCCCACGCGAAGGGCAAGGAGATCTGGGTCACCGAGTTCGGCTGGGACGCGTCGACGAAGCCGCCGCCCGCGACCGGCGACGCCGCCAAGTGGAAGGGCAACGTGAGCGACGCCAAGCAGGCGCAGTACCTCGTCCGCTCCTTCCTGGTCTTCTCCGCGATGGACGTGAACCGCGCCTACATGTACTTCTTCAACGACGCCGACGAGCCCTCCTTCCACGCCGCCTCCGGCCTCACGCGGAACTTCCAGCCCAAGCCCTCCTTCCACGCGATGGCCCAGCTCTACCGCGCGCTGGGCGAGTACCGCTTCGCGCGCGCCCTGACGAAGAAGGCGGGGGAGCTCTACGTCTTCGAGTATGTCCACGGCGCCCATCCGAACAAGAAGGTCCTCGTCGCCTGGTCGCCCACGGGCTCCGAACGGACGGCGACCGTCGACGTCTCCACCGGCAAGGCGAAGCTGCTCCGCGCCGAACGCATGACGCTCGTGGCGGGCGAGGTCCCCGCGGTCGACGTCCTGATCAAAGGCGGCGTCGCGACCCTGGCGCTCGACGAAAGCCCGCTCTTTCTCTGGCTCGAGGAGTAGTTTCCCGATAAAATCCGCGCGCTTCCCAGATCGGAGAGGTGGGGTGAGATGGCGGGGCTCCTGGACGGGCTGAATTCCGAGCAGCGGAAGGCCGTCGAACAGACCGAGGGTCCCGTCCTCGTCCTCGCGGGCGCCGGCTCCGGCAAGACCCGCGTCATCACCTGCCGCATCGCCCACCTGCTCGCGAAGCGCGTCGCGGCGAAGAACATCCTGGCGGTCACCTTCACCAACAAGGCCGCGCGCGAGATGCGGGAGCGCGTCGCGGGCCTGGTCGGCGGGCCGGCGGCGAAGGAGCTGACGGTCAGCACCTTCCACTCCTTCTGCGTGCGGGTCCTGCGCGAGCACGCGGAGCTCCTGGGCCTGAGCCCGCGCTTCGCGATCTGCGACGACTCCGACCAGCTGACCGCGGTGAAGGGCGCCCTTCGCGAGATGAGGATCCCGGAGGCGAGTGTGCATCCGCGCGCTGCCTTGTCCCGGATCTCGCTCTTCAAGAACCGCCTCGTGGGCCCCGTCCAGGCGCTCGCCGAGGCGGACGACGACTACGACGAGCTGGTCGCGCGGGCCTTCCGGGCCTACAACGAGCACCTCAAGCGGTCGCGGACCGTGGACTTCGACGACCTCCTGCTCCTCACGGGCGAACTGCTCGGGAAGCACGACGACGTCCGGAAGCGCTTCCAGGACCGCTACAAGTACGTGATGGTGGACGAGTACCAGGACACCAACGGGCCGCAGTACGAGATCCTGCGGCTGATCGCCGGGAGGCACCGGAACCTCTGCGTGGTCGGCGACGACGACCAGTCGATCTACGGATGGCGCGGGGCCGACGTCCGGAAGATCCTCAACTTCGAGAGGGACTTCAAAGGTGCCGCGCTGATCCGGTTGGAGACGAACTACCGCTCGACCGAGCAGATCCTCGCCGCCGCGAACGCCGTGATCCGCAACAACAAGTCGCGGCACGAGAAGACGCTGAAGGCCGCCTGCGGCTCGGGCGACCCGGTCCGCATCTTCGCCTGCGAGGACGAGGAGCACGAGTCGGAGTTCGTGGTCGACGAGATCGTCCGAGACGTGCGGGCGGGCCGCGCGAAGTTCGGCGACGTCGCGATCCTGTTCCGGACGGCGATCCAGCCCCGGACCTTCGAGGCGCGGCTCCGCGCGGGACGGATCCCCTACGATCTCGTCGGGGGCATGTCGTTCTTCGACCGCAAGGAGGTGCGCGACCTGCTGGCCTACCTGCGTCTCGCGGCCAATCCCTACGACGAGGCCTCGCTGCTGCGCGTCGTGAACGTCCCGCCGCGCGGGGTGGGGAAGTCGTCGGTCGACAAGGTGCTCCAGTTCGCCACGAGCAAGGGGATCTCCGCGGCGGCGGCGCTCGACCGGGGCGCCCTCGAGGGCGTGCCCGCGGAGACGGCGGAGACCGTTCGCACCTTCCGCCGCCTGCTGGCGGACTGCGCGGCGAAGATCTCCGCGGCCGGCCTCGTCCCCGCGATGCGTGAGCTGATCATCGCCGTGAAGTATCACGAGGAGATCGCCCGCTGTTATCCCGATGCGATCACGCAGCAGGCCCGGATCGCGGCGGTCGAGGAAGTGGTCAACCTCGCGGAGAACTACGCGCGCCGGACGCCGAAGCCGTCGCTCGAGGGGTTTCTCGAGGAGCTGACGCTGTCGACCGAGGAGGACGTCGACGAGCCGGAAGACCGGCAGTCGCGCGACCGGGTGACGCTGATGACGCTCCACTCGGCGAAGGGCCTGGAGTTTCCGCGGGTCTACCTGGTGGGGGCCGAGGAGGGCCTGCTGCCGCACCAGCGCTCGGTGCAGGAGGATACGGTCGAGGAGGAGCGGCGTCTCATGTACGTCGGGATCACGCGGGCGCGGCGACACCTGACGATCACCCGCGTGAAGTCGCGCGCGAAGTACGGCCGCCGCGAGCCCTGCCTGCCCTCGCGGTTCCTGTTCGAGATCAAGGGCGAGACGCCGCCCTTCGCGCTTCCGACGGCCCAGCCGAAGAAGGAGAAGGACGAGAAGCCCTTCCTCCCGCCTCAGAAGAAGGGGACGAATCCTTCGCGCAAGCCGCGCAAAGGCCGCAGCCGCGCGGCGAAGTAGAGGACAATCAGCGCCTCCAGCCCCAGAAGGCCGCAGGCGCCGCCCCCGCCGCCGGCGGAGGGAGCCGCTTCAGGATCCGGAGCGATCACCAGCTCGGGATCCTCGGCCACCGGCGCCGTCTTGAGCGCCGCGCCGGTCGCGATCGTGAACGACTGGGAGAGATCGTTGTTCGATTCGTTCGACTCGGCGAAGCGGTTCACGTCGTCCGCCAGCGCACGCACGCTGTGCGTCCCCGCGGGAATCACGTAGGACCCGCCCTGCGTGCCGAGCACCACGGCCGCCCCGGCGGCGAGCGGGCCCATCGTGGATCCCCAGGTCCGGTAGACGCCGTCCACGAAGTAGGCCGCCCCGACCGCCACGCCGGCGGGCGTCGCGGCCGTGCCCTGGTTGCGCACCGTGCACTGGAACAACCCGCCGGAGTAGGAGATTGACGTGACCACGACATCCGGCAGCGCCGGTCCGCCCCGCGTGATCGACTGGATGAAGCTGTTGTTGGACTCGTTCGACTCGGCGAAGCGGTTGATGTCGTCCACGACCGCCTGGATCGTGTGCGATCCCGAGGCTAGGGCCACCGCGCCCCCCTGGGTCCCGATCGTGACGGAAGCGCCCGCCGCGAGCG
>JACQFK010000552.1 GCA_016200125.1 Planctomycetota bacterium | reverse complement strand
CGGAGTGCTCCGGGGCGCCCCTTGCTTTGGGGGGCGTCTATCGGTTGGTACCGCCGAAGACGTGCGCGTAACGGTAGTAGACCTCGAGCGTGAGGCAGTTGATCGCGGCGGCGTACACCCGGCCGCCCTCGAAGCCCCAGCGGTCCTCGGACGGATCCCAGGATCCGTTCTCGCAGCCGCTCTTCTCGGTCTTCTGGTGGGGGACGATCGCGTTCTTCATCGGCTCGTTCCACTTCGCCCAGCAGGGGCCCTTCGGGCCGTCGTACTGGAAGACCGCGAGCGACCCATAGTACCAGTAATAGAAGTCCACCTGCCCGGTCTTCCAGGCGGGGAGGTCGGAGACCAGGGAGTTCACCGCGGACAGGGCGGGGCTGCGCCGCTTCTCGATGAAGATGCGGGACATCACCGCGACGGCCGACATCGAGGGGTGGTCGGCGAACTGCTCGTTCTTGCCGGGGACGAAGACCTTGCCGGTGCCCGCCTGATTGTAGCCGGTGCGATAGTAGCCGCTCTGATCGGTCGCCTCGTTGAACCAGGCGATGGCGCCGTCGGCGGCGGCCTTGGGGAACTCGAGGCCCGAGATCTCGGCCGACTTGAGGGCCATCACGGCCCAGCCGGTGACGGAGGTGTCGTTGTCGCGGCAGCCGACGCTGTAGCGCCAGCCCTTGCCGGGGTTCTGGGCGGCGACCAGGAAGTTGATCGCCTTCTGCGCGGGCTCCTTGAGGATGGGGGCGGCCGTCATGCCGTAGGCCTCGGAGAGGGCCAGCGCCGCGATCGCGTGGTTGTACATGTACTTCGGCCCGCGCTCGCCGACGCAGCCCGCGGGGTCCTGGCGCAGGGTGAGCCACTGGAGGCCCTTCTTGACCGTCTCGCCGAAGCTGAGCGTGAGCTCCGGCGCGACCGGGTCCTTCAACTCGTCGCGCGAGAGCTGGCTGTAGCCGGCGCCGAGGAAGGCGAGGACGGAGAGGGAGGTGACGCCCGTGTCGAAGTCCTGCTCTCCCGCCCCGGAGCACTTGCCGTGGGCGCACTTGTGGCTGAAGCCCGAGGCGCTCCAGCTGCCGTCGGCGCTCTGGTGGCGCGCGAGCCAGCGGAGCGCGGCCGTGACGGCGTTCTCGGTGCCGCCGCCGTCGCCGATCTTGATCAGGTCTTCCTTTCCGCCGGTGCGGAAGCCGTAGCGGCCGGCGCCGCCGCCGCCGCGTCCGACGCCGATGTTGTCGTTGACGCCGGGGGTCTTGCCGGGCTGGCGTCCGCGGGGGCCGCCCGCCTCGCCGGGGCTGTAGGAGAGGAACTCCGTCGAGTCGCCCTTCATCCGGCGGTCGTTCTCGTCATGGGCGCTTTCGTTGTGGTTTGATAGCTTGGCTCCGGTGAACCAGATGATGGGCTCGTCGTTGGTCGAGCGCTCGGGCTCGTCGGAGGGCAGGCCCTTGCGGGTGAAGGCGTCGCGGACGGTCTCGGGAGGAGGGGGCAGGGCGACGCCCGGATCCCGGGGCATGCTGATGATGATAGGCGGGGTGTCGAGGGCGAAGGCGCGCTCGATGACGATAAGGGCGGCGCCCATCAGGATCACGGCGTGCAAGCCGGCCGAGATCAGCCACCAGGGGACGTTGGTGATCAGTTTCATGGCTCTCTCCTGTCATTTCGAGGGACGGAACTGCATGGGCTCGGCGAACTCGATCGACGTGAGTCTCTCGGCCTTGCAGAGATCGAGGACGTGGACCACATCGGCCCAGGGGACGTCCTCGGTGGCATCGATGATGACGGGGAAAACCGTCTTTCCGGCGCGCTCGTAGTCGCCTTTGCGGGCGCGGACGGCGTCCATGAGCTCGGCGTCGCTGGAGACGGCGGTCGACCTGACCTTGCGGACGGTGGTGTTGCTCGCCGCGTCCCAGCGCATGAAGACGCGGATCTCTTCCAGGACGGGGGTGATCGGGTGCACCATCGGGTTGGGTCCCTTGTCCTTGGGCAGCCAGGCGTCGACCTTCCCTTCCAGCTGCTTGAAGTGGAAGGAGCACATGAAGAAGATGCAGAGGCAGAAGATCACGTCGACCATCGCGGTGACGTTGATCTCCACGGGGTTGTCGGACGCCTCGCCGATGTTCTGGCTGCCACCCATGAGTCGCCTCCTCTCGAGTGTTCCAACGGACTGCCCGCTCCGAGGTTCAGTCCCATTTCCTATGGGAACCTTGCAAGAAGGATGCCAATCGGAAACGCGGATGGGAGGGTGGAAATGCAGGGGAAGAGGGAGCCGCCGTGGGGCGCTGGGACTATTCGCGCCGTGGGGCGAATTGCCCCACGGTCCCACATGAAACGAATCAAACCCTTTGATTCATTTCACTGGAACGAAACAAACGGTTTGTTTCGTTGCAGGCTTTGCTAGACGGCCTCGCGCAGCGGAGCGGCTTCCGGTTTGAGGTCGCTGCGGCGGATCCGGGCGCCCAGGGACTCCAGGCGCTTCTCGATCTGGTCGTAGCCGCGGTCCAAGTGGTAGATGCGCTGGAGCACCGTCTCGCCTCGCGCCGCCAGGGCCGCCACCAGGAGGCCCGCCGCCGCCCGGAGATCGCTCGCCATCACCGGCGCGCCCGAGAGCTCCTTCACGCCGATCACGATCGCGCTGGGGCCTTCGCGGACGATGTTCGCCCCCATGCGGCCGAACTCGCGGACATGGTGGAAGCGCTCGGGATAAATCCGCTCGGTGACGATCGAAATCCCCTCGCCGCGGGTCATCAGCGCCATGAACTGAGCCTGCATGTCGGTGGGGAAGCCGGGGTAGGGGAGCGTGGCCACGTTGACCGGGTGGAACATGCCGTTGCCGCGCACGCGGATCCAGTCCGGCCCCGTCTCGACGATCGCCCCCGCCTGGCGCATGCACTCGGTCACGCACATCAGGTGGTCGGGGTTGCAGCGCTCGATCGAGACGTCGCCGCCCGTCAGGGCCGCCGCCGCCATGAAGGTCCCCGCCTCGATCCGGTCGGGGATGATGTCCCAGGTGCAGCCGTGGAGCTTCCTGACGCCGGTGATCGTGAGGCGCGGGCTGCCGATCCCCTCGATCAGGGCGCCCATCTTGACCAGGAGCTTCGCGACCTCCTGGACCTCGGGCTCGCAGGCGGCGCATTCGATGATCGTCGTCCCGGGCGCGAGGACCGCCGCCATCATGACATTCTCGGTGCCGGTGACGGTCGAGCCCATGGGGCCGCCGAGGTACATCGTGTTGCCCGCGAGCCGGCGGGCGGAGGCGATCACGTAGCCGCGGTCGATCGCCACGGAGGCGCCGAGCGCGGTGAGGCCCTTCAGGTGGAGGTCGATGGGGCGGTCGCCGATGGAGCAGCCGCCGGGCATGGAGACCTCGGCGCGGCGGCGCTTGCCGACGAGGGGCCCGAGGACGCAGACGCTGGCGCGCATCTTGGAGACGAGGTCGTAGGAGGCGCGGCAGTTCTTGTCGCTGACGACCTGGAGGGTCATCTCGTCGCCGCGCCGGTCGATCCGGATGCCGAGCTCCTGGAGGACCAGGGCCATCTGCTTGATGTCGGCGAGGTTGGGGACGCGGCGGAGGACGAGCTTGCCTTCCTCGAGGAGGAGGGCGGCGGCCATCATGGGCAGGGCGGCGTTCTTGGCGCCGCGGACTTCGACGGACCCCCGGAGAGGGCGTCCCACCTCGATGATGAACGCGTACATTTTTCCCCATCGTCTCTCGTCATAAGTTATAACTCATAACTTACGAAATGCAAGAGGCCACACGACAAAACAGACGGTCGATTTTGTCGCAATGGGTCGCGGGGCTACTTCTCGGCGACGGCCTTCTGCGCCGCCGCGAGCTTCTTGAGGGGGTCGGAGTCCGTGGTCTCGATCGCCAGCGCGAACCAGGTCGACGCGGCCTTGGCGTCGCCCGTGCGGCGCGCCAGCTCGCCCAGCAGGTAGGCCACCTCGGGCGCCACCTTCTTCTCGAGCTTGCCGCCGTCGTAGGCCGCCTTGTAGGTCTCCATCGCCTTCTTCATGAAGTCGCGCTCCAGCGGCAGCAGCGTCCGCGACTTCGCCGCCGCGTCGTCGACGATCGAGTTCTCGCCCTTCACCTTCTCGAGCTCGGCCAGCCAGCGCTCGGCCGGCGCCGCCTCGCCGTGCTTCCGGTACAGGTAGCACACGAGGTAGCGCGCGAGGATCCGGTTGGGGCCGCGCTCGTACTGCTTGCCGTCGATCTCCTTCTCGAGCTTCCGCGCGACGTCCAGCTCGAAGTCCGTCCGGTTCTTCGAAAGCCCGAACTGCATGGGCTTCTGGTTCAGGTTGTAGCGGTCGCGCAGCGCCTCCCATTCCTCGAAGTCCGAGAGATAGACCGCGCCCTGCTGCCGGCAGCTCCAGGCCGCGTGAAGCCAGGCGCGACCCACCTCTTCCGGCGGCGCCTTGCGGATCTGCGCCACCTGCGCGAGGAGGTCGTACTTCACGTGACCCGGGATCTGATTCTGCTTCGCGTCCTTGCGGATCTCCGCCGGCGGGTGGAGCCCCTCCAGGAGCGCCTTCTTCTCCGCCTCGGGAAGGGCGGCGTCGAAGTCCTTCTTCCGCCCGGCGAACTTGCAGGCCGGGCAGACGTAGACGTAGGACTCCAGCGGCGTGGTGTTGAAGGCGTGGGGGCAACCGTCCGCGTCCCGCCCGCCCCAGTGGTTCGTCCCCGTAATCTCCGTGACGTCGAACTTCGTGCCGTCCACGGGACAGGTGACCTTGACCTGCTTCTGGACGTCCGAGGCGGCAAGCAGCGCGCAGATCAGCAGGATCATGTGGCCTCCAGGACGCGGTCGAATCCGTCCAGGTCCTTCGCTATTTGGACGTTCTTCCAGCCCGCCTGTAAAGCCAGATCGCGCACGGCCGCCGCCTGGGTCGACCCGAACTCGAGGAGCAGCCGCGGCGCGCGGGCCCGGGCGCCGGCCACGATGCGGCGGATCACGGCCAGCCCGTCGGGCCCGCCCTCGAGCGCCAGCTTGGGCTCATGGCGGACTTCAAGGGGCAGGCTCTTCATCTCGGCCGTCGAGACGTAGGGCGGATTCGAGATCACCAGCTCGAAGCTGCCCTCGACGAACAGATCCGCCTCCACGAAGGTGATACGGTCCTCCACGCCGTGGAGTCGGGCGTTGTGCCGCGCGACCTCGAGGGCGCGGGCCGAGAGGTCGGTGGCCGTGCCGCGGCCCCCCGCGAGCGCGAGCACGACGGCGATGGCCCCCGACCCGGTGCCGATCTCGAGGAAGGTCTTCGGCTCGCCCGCCCGTTCGACCAGCGTCTCGCTGCTCGGGCGGGGGATGAGCACCGAGGGCGTGATCTTGAACTCAAGGCCCATGAATTCCTGGTTCCCGAGGATGTAGGCCACGGGCTCGCGCCGCTCGCCGCGGCGGGCGATGGCCCGGCGGAACTTCGCCTCCTGCGGCGGACTGAGCTTCGGAGGCGGCGAGCCGAGCGCGGTCTTGAGCGGGCGGCCGGCGCAGAAGGCGGCGATCAGCTGGACGTCGGGCTCGGGATGCTCGATGCCCATGGAGCGGAGGTACTTGCGGGCCTCTTCGAGCTGGTTCACGCCTTCTTCGCGAGCGCCTTGAGCTTCTCCTCGCGCTCCCACTTGAGCAGGCGGTCCATCAGCTCGTCCATGTCGCCCTGGAGGAAGGTCTCGAGGTTGTGGACCGAGCCCGAGGCGCCGAGCCGGATGTCGGTGACCCGGCTGTCGGGGAAGTTGTAGGTGCGGATCTTCTCGTTGCGATCGCCTCCGCCGACCTGGGTCCGCCTCAGGTCGCGCCGCTCCTTGGCCTTCAGCTCCTCGAAGTGCTCGTAGAGCTTGGTCTTCAGCGCCTTCCAGGCCAGCTCGCGGTTGCGCGTCTGCGACCGCTGGTCCTGGCACTGGACCACGATGTTCGTCGGGAGGTGGGTCAGCCGGACGGCGCTCTGGGTCTTGTTCACGTGCTGGCCGCCGGGCCCGCCCGCCGAGTAGGTGTCGGTGCGGACGTCCTGGGGGTTGACCTCGATCTCGACGTCCTCCGCCTGCGGGAGCACGGCGACGGTCGCGATCGACGTGTGGATGCGGCCGCTGGCCTCGGTCTTGGGGACGCGCTGGACCCGGTGGCCGCCGGTCTCGAACTTGAGGAACCGATAGACGTCCTCGCCCTCGATCGCGAGGGTCCCGTACTTGAGGCCTCCCAGATCGCTGTGGACGACGTCCATGAGCTGGACGTCCCAGCCCTTCTTCTTGGCGAAGCGGCTGTACATCTCGAGCAGCTCGCCGGCGAAGAGAGAGGCCTCCTCGCCGCCGACGCCGGGGCGGATCTCCATGATGGCGCTGCGGGCGCTGGTGGCGTCGCTCGAGAGCGCCATCTCCTCGAGCGCCGCGAGGAGCTCGTTCTCCCGCTTCGTGAGCGCGGCGATCTCGGCTTCGGCTTCGGCCTTCATGTCGGGATCGGCGAGGAGCGCCTGGGCCTCCAGCTTCTGCTTCTGGACGCTCTCGAGCTCCTTGTAGGGGGTGACGGACTTCAGGAGCTGCCCGCGCTCCTTCATCAGCGCCGCGTACTGGGCCGGCTGCGACGTGACGGCGGGATCCTGGATGAGCTTCTCGATCTGGTCGAAGCGCGCGGCCTTCTGTTTAATCTGATCGAGCATAGACTATCTCTGTCCTCGGGGACGCGGGGCTTAGGCCTTCTTGGCCGCCGGGTCGGCGGGCTTGCTGTCCGCGGGCTTGGCGGCGGGCGCGGGAGAGGGGGGCGCCGCGGCCCTGGCCGCGGGCGGAGCCGGGGGAGCGGCCTGCTTGGGGGCGCCGAGGGTCGCGGCGATCGTCTGCGACGAGCGCGCGGTCTGGAGCTTAGCCGACTTCTTGGGCGGCGGGTTGGCGATGGCCTGGGCTTTCTGGGCCGCCTCGCCCTTCCACTTGCGCTGGAACTTCTCGACCATGCCGGCGGTGTCGACGAACTTCTGCTTGCCCGT
>JACQFK010000549.1 GCA_016200125.1 Planctomycetota bacterium | reverse complement strand
TGCTGGCGCTTCAGAACCCGCAGGGATATCCGGCCGAACCCCCGCGCCGGGACTTTGAACTCGACTTCGGTCACATCGCCGAGTACTGGTTTCCCAAGTTCAAGGGCAACATGAGAGTCGATGGAACAACCTCCTCCGGGACCAATCTGCGGCTGACGAGAGACCTCGACCTTCCCGACGAGGCGTCGATCCCCATCTACGGCGGCGGCGCCCTGGGAATGACGAGGCACCCCTCCAAATCCGAGCAGGTCGATCTCCTCTTCGTTGCCGAGTATTGGTCGCACTCCTGGTCCGGCCGGCACTCGTTGAGCTATCCGGAAACCCTGGGGGATCACGCCTTCGCCTCCGGAAGCACGGTCGATAGTCGCTTCAACCTCTGGTCGCTCACGCTGGACGCTAAAGCCATCTACAGCGCGGGCGCCTTCCGCGCCGGAGGCATCCTCTCCGTCCAGGCGCGCTCCGCCACGCTCTGGATGGACAGTCCGCTGGTCCACGCCAGCGAAACCATCGACGATTTCTACTGGGGCGGCGGCTTCTTCGTCGACTACCGCCCCATCCCGTACCTGTTCGCCGGCACTTCGATCAAGGGATTTACGAGCTTCGGCGATGCGGGAGAAACCGGCGCGGGGGACTTCCGGGTCTACGGCGGCGCCGAGTGGGGCCCCTTCCAGCTCGAGGGCGGATACCGGGCGGTGGTCTATGATCTGGCCCTTCCGGACAAGGCCCTCAGTTGCAGTCTCTACGGCGCCTACGTCGCGGTCAGCGCGATCGTCCGGTTCTGATCAGCGCTTCAGGTCCGCGTCGAACTCGATCCGCTGACCGGGAACCAGGCGATCGGACTCGATGCCGACCTTTTCCCCGCCCGACTCGACGTCAAGAGTCCGGCTCGCCCCGGGCGCCAGCCCCTTGAGCGAAGCCTTCGACTTCACGCCGCCGACCGCCACATAGGCGTCGTGGTACAGCGGAGCGATGCCGGCGTTGAAGACCGTGACCTTCGAGCGGCCCGCTCCGGTCCTGAAGTCCGTGACGCGGAAGCGGTAGCCGCAGGCCAGGCCCGCCTCGCGGATCCGCTCCAGCTTCTGGTGATCGGGCTGGTCGTTCCCGATCATGAACGTGATGTGGAAGGCGCGGGCCGCCTTCTCGAAGGACACGCCGTAGGGGCCTTCCGCGGCGAGCGCCTGCTTCTGGTCGTGGACGGTGTAATAGCTGAACTCGCCGCCCGCGGGCGCGCGCAGGGGGCGTTCCCGCCCGAAGAAGTTCCAGTTCGGCTCGTTCTCCTTGGCGTGCTGCCTGCAGAGGAAGGAGTCGTCGAAAGTCCCGAACGAAAGGTCGAGCAGCGTCCGCCGCGACGCGAAGGGCGCCGACTCCTCCGACGCCGCGTCCACCGAGATCATCCAGGGCGTCTGCTTGAACGCGGCGGCGAGGCTGCGCAGGAACTTCTCCTGGAAGTCGTGGTCGGGGAAGGTCTTCCCGAGCTTCATCGGACCGTCGTAGATGTGGTACTCCGACCAGAGTCCGAACCCGGTCTCCAGGAACGCGAGCCGCGGATCGCGGTCGTACTTCTCCGCGAACTTCGAGTAGAACTCCAGGATGAAGCGCTTCACCTCGGGGTGGGACCAGTCGGGGAAGTCGGTCGGCTTCTTCTCGCTCGGGGCCGTCGTCTCCTTGTAGTCCGGCAGCTTCTTGATGTAGTCCGGCAACGTCGTCTTGCGGCCGACATAGGTGTCGTAGAACCGCAGCACCGCCTGGTGGCCCCGGCCCGCGATCGCATTCAGCACCCGCTCGACGGAGGCCCATTCATACTCGCCCGCCTTCGCGACCACGTCCCCGTACCTGAGATAGGAGAATTCCAGCTGGATGGCGTCGGTCTTCGCGTGCTCCGAGTCCGACCAGAGCACGATCCCGGTCATGGGCTGCACGTGCGTGACCTTGCTCTGCAGGGGGACCGGGCGGAGGCCCTCGTCCTGAGCCAGAACCAGGGCGACGAGCAGCGCGACCATCAGTGGCGGGCGCCCTCGTAGGCGGCGCCGCCGCGGAGGATCTTCTGGGTCCAGGTGCGGATCTCCGCCGCCATCGGCGCCATCTTGGGCTCCGTCGCCATCAGGATGCCCGCCTTCTGGCGCAGGGCCTTCACCACCCAGCGGCACTCGCCGACCATGTCGTCCTGCGAGCCGCCGATCGCCGTCAGCGGATCGGTGTACTCTTTCTTCAGCTGGTCCTTCCAGTCCGGCTTCTCGTAATCCTGGAGCCCCTTGGCAAGGAAATCCCGGTTGAGCTGCGCGGCCAGCGCGGGAGGCGTGGGCTCCTCCTTCCGCTCGGCGACTTCCTCCGCGATCTTCGAAAGCGTCGGATGCTTCCGGATCCGCTCCATCCCGGCGCCCACGCGCAGGTCGATCTCGCCCGCGATGGCGTCGAGGGAGTCGATCGACTCCTTCAGTTCGGGATGCGCCTTCTTCTGCTCCGCCAGATACTTCCGGAAATCCTTGCCGAAGTCGACGTACATGAGGATCCGCTTGCGGATGTGGGTCACGAAGTCGAGGGCGTCGCCGAGCCAGGCCTCGATCTCCTTCCGCTTCCCCTTCTGCGTCCCCGCGGTGTAGGTCTCGGTGAGCAGCGTCCGCACGTGGCAGGTCGCGCGGCCCACGTGCTCCTGCTTCTGCCCCTCGACGTCGAGGAGGTGCTGGCAGGGTCCCACGCCGAGCGTGTTCCGCATGACGTCCACCGCCGTGTAGGCGGCGACCGGCGTCTCGGCCAGCCGGTTGACCGGATAGATGAGGACCGGCCCGTCGAAGGCGAGGCGCTTGTGCTTGAGGGGCTGGAGGAAGCCGCGCTGCTCCTTGTCCGACCAGCAGGGATACTGGACTTTGCCGAGCACGGTCGTCCAGCGGTTGCGGTCCGGGCCGAGACGATCCGACGCCGGCCCGCCGGGCTTGTAGGCGTCGCGGTCCACCTCCCCGGTCGCCGTGCGCGTCGCGTCGCTGATCTTCCCGTCCTGCGCGAGCCAGGAGGGCTTGATGAAGCCGTCGCCCTCCTTGTCGGGCAGGAGCATGTCCCAGCTGTCCGTCAGCCCCTCCTTGCGCGTGAAGTCGACGCGCCACTGCGCGACGAAGGGCATCTTCCACTCGAGGGGGATGATCTTCTCCTTGTCCGCATCCCCCACGTCGATGGAATGCCAGAGCCCGGCGCCCTCGAGCAGCGACACCCAGATCTTGTTCCCCTTCTTGCCGAAGGAGATCTCGGAGCCGCTGATCGACCGCTGGTCTCCCTTGCCGGTCATCGTCACCTGGACGTCCTGCTCTCGGTTCTCGAAGACGCCCATGATGATCGCGTCGTGCGCGCCGGCGAAGTGGAGCACGAAGTTCTCGCTGGGGAGCTCCACGCGGTCGAGCGGCAGCTTGCGGGCGTCGACCAGGATGTCGTCGGCGAAGAAATCCGGCAGGACGACGAAGCGGCCGGGGCATTCGATGCGCAGGGGGGCCTCGCCGGTCAGCGCCTGCGATTCCACGAAGAGCTCGCCCTTCGGGAGGCGGAAGCGGACGGCCGCGCCCTTCCAGGACAGCTCGAGGGCGGCGGCGCCGCGGCCGATGTCGGAGGCCGAGATCTTCTCAAGGGGCCCGCCCGGCGCGACGAGCAGCCGCGAACGGTAGACCGGCTTGCCCGACAGGAGAGAATACAGCTCCAGGCCCGTACCCTGCTTGCGCGCCACGGCGAGGATCTTGCCGTTCGAGATCACCGCGTCGCCCTGCGGAGCGGCGCCGGTCTCGAGCGGCTTCCATCCGCTCTTGCGCTCGAAGGCTTCCGGAGCGAGGGGCTCGGCGGAGGAGGCGAGCGTGTCCCAGGCGGCGATTCCGGAGCGCGGCGCGTCTTGAGCGGCCGCGAGGGCGAGGACCAGCAGCAGGGTTTGCATGACGCACCTCTACTTGGGGGCTTCGGCGGCGGCCAGGAACCCGCCGGCCACGAGCTGCTTCGCCAGGAGGGCGTAGCCCGCGCTCAGCGGATGGCTGGCATCGCCGTACTGCTCGCTCGGCAGCGGCTCCGGGGCGATGTAGGGGATCTTCCGCTCCTTGAGGGCCGCCTCGATGCTCTGCTTCAGCTCCGAGTACTTTACGCGGCTCGGGTCCTTCAGGAGGTGCTCATTGAAGGGACCGACGACGACCTTCACCGTGTTGCCCCGCTTCTGAAGAAGCTCCACCGCCCGGAGGAAGGATTTCCACTGGAGCGAACCCGCCAGGTCGACCCAGGGCATGTTCTCCCGGGGGATCCGGGTGCTCCAGGCCACCGGCTCCTTGCGCAGCTCCTCGCTGGGCGGCGGCAGCTTGCAGGTCACGACCTTGAGCGGGTTCTCGTAGGGATGGTCCAGGGTCCACATCGGGACCGTCCGCGGAACGTCCCCCTCTCCGAAGTACGCATACTGGAGATGGGAGGTCCAGGCGTGGAAGGGGACGTTGCGGTCGATCACCTTGCCGATGCGGTTCGAGGTCGATTCCTTGTAGCTCGGGATCAAGGGGGAGAACTGGGGCGCCAGCTCCCAGTCGGCGAACACGCCGGGATCGTCCTTGTCGCGCAGATCGTGCTTCGGATAGCTCATCCAGAGCGGGTTGCAATGAAGGATCACTTCCTTGCCCTTGATGGCGCTCCCGTAGTGCTCGATCAGGCCGGCGAGCGCGACGGGCTGCTTCCCGTTGACGCCGAGGTTGGCGTAGCGGTCCCGGCCTTCGAGCGCGTTGAGGTAGTGGGAGAGCGTCTCCCCCGGCTTCACGAACACGCCCCAGACCACGGAATCCACGAGGATCAGGGTGTCGTGGGCCGCGACCTGCTGAGCGGCCACCCGTCCCCAGAGCCAGTAGTCGCTGCTGAGCTCGAAGGGGATCCGGTAGTCCGGCCCGGTCTCCAGCTTCTCGGCCCGCTGCCAGGCCAGCGGGGTCAGGACGTAGAGGGCGACGGCGAACAGGAGGAGTCCGATCCACTGCCGGCCGGTCAGCCGGAAGGCGTTCGACGTCGTGGGTTCCTGCGCTTCGCTCATCTTAGAAATCGAAGTAAATGAAGGCCTTCGTGCTCGGAACGGCGATGACGGCGATCCAGAGCATCATCGCGACCGCCAGCGCGACGCGGCCCGGTTCCAGCTCGAGGATCTTCCGGGTCCTCGGGCCGCGCGAGAACAGCTCCTCGTAGAACCAGACGGCGGCAAGCATGACGCCCATCAGGATGGGGAACTTGGGATCCCCCCAGGGCTTCGTGAAGATGCCCTTCAGCACCGCCCAGGCGTCGTTCGTGGTGTGGGCCCGGAAGAAGATCCAGGCCAGGCAGACGAAGGCGAACACGGCCACCTGCTTGACGAAGCGCGGCACCCGGTCGCGATACCAGGGCTTGGCCTCGAGTTCCCGGGTCCCTACCCGGCCCACGGCATGGAGCAGGCCCCAGATCACGTAGTTCCAGGCGGCGCCGTGCCAGATGCCGGAGATCACCATCGTGAGGAACATGTTGCGGTAGGTGAGCAGCTTGCCCTTCCGGTTGCCGCCGAGCGGGAAGTAGACGTAGTCCTTGAACCAGGTCGACAGGCTGATGTGCCAGCGGCTCCAGAAGTCCCCCAGTCCGGTCGCCACGTAGGGATTGTTGAAGTTGAGCATGAGCCGGAAGCCCATGAACTGGGCGAGGCCCCGCGCCATGTCCGTGTAGCCGCTGAAGTCGAAGTAGATCTGCCAGGCGAAGGCGACGGTCGCCAGGACGAGCGCGCCCGAGTCGAAGTTCTCCGGCGCCGCGTAGACCTTGTCGACGTAGAGCGCCAGGTAGTCCGCGAGCGCGACCTTCTTGAAGTAGCCCACCAGGAAGAGGGAGGCGCCGTCGGTAAGGTCTTCCCGGGTGATGACGGGCGTCTTCTGCAGCTGCGGCAGCAGGTTCGACGCGCGCTCGATCGGCCCCGCCACGAGCTGGGGGAAGAACGACACGAAAGTCAGGAAGCGGACGAAGCTCCGCTCGGTCTCGATCCGGCGGTAGTACGCGTCGATGGTGTAGCTCATCGACTGGAAGGTGTGGAAGGAGATGCCGATGGGGAGGATGACTTTCTGGAAGAGATTGCTTCCCTTGACGCCGAAGAGCGACAGCGCCGCGTTCGGGTAGGCTACGGGGTCCGGCAGCTGCAGGGGCAGCTTGACGTGGGCGAGCACCCAGTTCAGGTTCTCGGTGATGAATCCGGAGTACTTGAAGAACGCGAGGAAGCCGAAGTTGCTGACGAGGCTGATGACGAGCCAGAGCTTCCGTTTCGCGGGCGTGGAGCTCTTCTCCATGAAGACGACCATGAGGTAGTCGATTGCCGAGGTCCCGAAGAGCAGCAGGAGGTAGGAAGGGTTCCACCAGCCGTAGAAGGCGTAGGACGCGATCATCAGCCAGATGTTCATCAGCCGGTTGTTCTTCCGGACCAGCAGGAAGACCGGGAAGACGATCAGGAAGAAGACACGGAAGACCGGCTCGTGGAAAAGCATGCCTCTCCTACTTCTTCACTCCACCCCAAATCCCACAAACGACACCGTTACGTTTGTGGGATGTCTTAGTCCATCAGGGCGCGGACGTGGACACGATCCGCCCCTTGCAGGTCCCGTCGGCGATCTCCCGCACCGTCTTCGTCATCGCCGCGTATCCCGCCGGCGTCAGGTCCAGCCGGCCGAGCGTGTCTCCGCGGGCGGAGTCGAATCCCGCCGAGATCAGGATGAAGTCCGGCTTGAAGGCGAGGGCCGCCGGCTTCAGCGTCTCGACATAGATCTTCCTGAAGGCGTCGTCGCCGCTGACGGCGGGGAGGGGGACGTTGAAGATGCAGCCCAGGCCGGCGCCTTTGCCCTTTTCGGCGGCGGCGCCGCTGCCCGGATAGAAGGGCGACATGTGGGTGCTGAAGTACATCACCCGGCCGTCCTCGTAGAACTCGTCCTGGGTGCCGTTGCCGTGGTGGACGTCCCAGTCGATGATGAGGATCTTCGCCAGCTTGTGCTTGTCGATCAGGTGACGCGCGGCGACCGCGACGTTGTTGAAGAGGCAGAAGCCCATCGCCTTCTCCCGCAGGGCGTGGTGGCCGGGGGGCCTCACCGCGCAGAAGGCGTTCCGGATCTTCCCCTCCATGACCGCGTCGACGGCGCCCACCACGCCGCCCGCCGCCAGCAGGGCCGCGTCGTAGGACTTCGCGGAGATCGGCACGTCGCCGATGCCGTCCAGGTGCACGACCTTGTCCCCCAGCTCCGCGCAGGTTTTCTTCACCCGCTCGATGTAGGCCTCGGCGTGGACGGCCGTCAGCGTCTCCCGGGCGACCGGCTGCGGCTCCAGGACCGACAGCTTCTCCATCAGCCCCTTGTCCTTCAGCCGTTTCACGATCGCCTCGAGACGCGCGGGGCTCTCGGGGAAGCTGTCGCCGGTCTTGTGCTCGAGATAGACGGGCGATGTCACGAGGCCCGTGGCCTTGCCCGCCTGGGTCTTGGCGGCGGCGGGCTTCCGGACGCAGCGGAACCCCATCGTGTCGGGCGCGAGGCAGGCGTCGGAGAAGCCGGGATTCTCGGCCACGCGGTGGAAGGAGCTGAGCACTTCGGCGCTCCCTTTCCAGGAGCCGCCGCGGAGGACATACATCTCGCCCTCCTTGGGCCCGCGGGGATTGAGCGGGACGGCGGTCTGGTAGTAGTCCTTGGCGAAGATGTCGTTGCACCACTCCGCGACGTTGCCGTGCATGTCGTAGAGGCCCCAGGGGTTGGGCTTCTTCTGCCCGACCGGATGGGTCTTCTTGCCGGCGTTGTCGCCGAACCAGGCGTACTCGCCCGCCCGGCGCGCCTCGGAGCCGAAGGAGTACTCCGTCTTCGTGCCGGCGC
The DNA here is from genome assembly GCA_016200125.1 of Planctomycetota bacterium. The sequence continues at coordinate 31 of JACQFK010000549.1, read as the reverse complement.
GGCAGGCGTACTCCCACTCCGCCTCGGTGGG
>JACQFK010000548.1 GCA_016200125.1 Planctomycetota bacterium | reverse complement strand
GGTCGCCGGCGAGGCCCTCCACGAGCATCGCCAGCTGCGCCCGCGTGGAGAGCGGCTTCTTCATCAGCGCCTCCATGATCCGCACCGGGAGCTTCATCAGCGCGACCGGCGTCGGGAGGATCCGGACGGGTCTCCCGAGCGCCTCCGCCGCGCGGGCGACGACGTCGCGGAGCGCGAGCCGCTCGGGCCCCACGATCTCGAACATTTTCCCCGCGCTCTCCGGATTCCGCAGCGCGCCGACGACCCCCGCCGCGACGTCGCCCGCGTGGACGGGCATCATGGGGGCGGAGCCGTCGCCGACGATCGGGAAGACCGGCGCGGCGTTGATCATGACCGCGAGGTGGGACAGGAGATCGTCGCCCGCGCCGTAGATGACGCCCGGCCGGAGGATCGTCCAGTCGAGGCCGCTTGCGCGGACGATCTCCTCCCCCCTCCACTTCGTGTCGTGGTAGGGAAGCTCCGGCGCGGCCCGCGCCACCACCACGCTGATGTGGACCAGGCGCCGCACACCGGCCGTCCTCATCGCCTCGACGAGGCGGGCGACGAGGTCGACGTGGACCGCCTGAAAGGTCTGATCGCCCTCCTCTCGCTTGATCCCGGCGAGGTTCACGACGGCCTCGCAGCCTCGCAGCGCCTCCGGATCGAGCTTCCGGGCGTCACAGCCGGTCCTCCGGGAGAGCGGCCGGACCTCCCACTCGGCGGCCCGCAGGGCGGCGACGACGTGCCGTCCCAGGAAGCCCGTTCCGCCGACGACCGCCACGGTCCTCATGTCTCTAAGATATGAACATGTTCATACTTGTTACAAGAGAAATCGGGACGGGGCGGAACACGGGGGATCCTAGAATCTGGCGTTGGCCGTCAGCTTCTGGAGGGGGCCCCACCAGACGCCGAAGGCGATCGTGCCGAGCGCGAGCAGCCAGAGCAGCACGCCGTAGACGGGGCCCGGGGAGACTTCCGGCGCCTCGCCCTCGCGCGGCTTGGCCAGGTACATCGCGGCCGCGATCCTCATGTAGTAGAAGAGCGAGACGACCGAGAAGACCAGGGCGATGATCACGAGCGCGACGCCGAGGCCGTGCGTCGGCGCGATGCCGTAGTCGATGACCTCGGAAAACACGAGGAACTTGGCGGCGAAGCCCGCGGTCGGCGGCAGGCCCGTGAGGGCGAAGAGGAAGATCGTCATCAGCGCGCCCAGCTGCGGGGAGCGCCAGCCCATGCCCCGGCAGCCGTCCACCGTCTCGATCCCGTACTTCTGCTCCAGGACGAGGACGACGAGGAAGGCGCCCAGGTTCATGATCACGTAGATCACGAGGTAGAAGAGCAGCGCCGAGAGGGATCCGGGCGTGAAGGCCACGAAGGCCACGAGCAGGTAGCCCGCGTGGGCGATCGACGAGTAGGCCAGGAGCCGCTTCAGGTTCTGCTGATTCAGGGCGCCGAAATTGCCCACCGCCATCGTCAGGAGCGACAGCAGCGCGATCACCAGCTTCCATTCGAAGGCCGAGCCGCCCGGCTCGGAGCGGTAGATCTCGTGCAGGAAGCGGGCGAGCATCGCGAAGCCGGCGGCCTTGGGGCCCACGCTGAAGAACGCGGTGACCGGCGTGGGCGCGCCCTCGTAGACGTCCGGGCACCACATGTGGAAGGGGACCGCCGCGATCTTGTAGGCGAAGCCCGCCATGATGAGCACGCTCGTGATGAGCGTGAGCGTCGCCTGCGGATTGACCCGCGTCAGCTCGGCCCCGATCGCCGTGATGTTCAGCGAGCCGGTGAGGCCGTAGAGGAAGGTCATCCCGTAGATCATGAAGCCGCTCGCCGCGGCGCCGTAGATGATGTACTTGAGCGAGGCCTCCGCGCTCTTCCGGTTCTTCCTCAGGAAGCCGGCCATGATGTAGCTCGTGATGGAGGAGAACTCCAGCGACAGGTACATCATCAGCAGGTCGTTCGCCCCCGCCATCAGCATCATGCCGAAGGTGCAGGACAGGAGCAGCACGAAGAACTCGCCCTTCCCCGAGGTCCACTCCCGGATCGCCGGGATCGAGAAGACCGCGACGATGAGCGCGGCCCCGAGGAACATCAGCTTGAAGTAGCTCGCAAAGCCGTCGATCGCGTAGGCGCCCATGAAGGCCGGCTTGTGGACGGGCGACGTGAGGCGCTGGCCGTCGGCCCCCTCCCCCCAGAGGAGCTGCCCCGCCAGCCAGGCGGAGAAGAAGAGGCCGAGGATCGTGAAGGCCGCCGCGGCCTTCTTGAAGCGCGTGAGATCGGCGAGGATCACCACCAGCAGCGTGGCGACCATCGCCAGCTCAGGCTTCGCGAGCTTCAGGCTTTCCAGGACCCAGGCGTTGTCCGGCATTTATTTCAGCACCGAGACCCAGGGCATGTGCATGTGATCCACCAGCCGGTTGATCGCGGGCTGGATCAGGTTCAGGTAGAACGAGGGGTACACGCCGAGGATCACGGTGAGGATCGCCAGCGGCCAGACCGTGACCATCTCGCGGACGTTGATGTCCTCGAGGCTCGCGTACTTCGGATTGAGGGGCCCCTGGAAGACCTTCTGGTAGCTCCAGAGGAAGTAGCCGGCGCCGAGCACCACGCCGCCGACGGAGATCGAGGTGAGCACCTTGAACCAGTAGTCGCTCTGGATGGTGCGGCCCGGGAGCAGTTCGAAGAGATGGCCGGAGGTCCCGCCCTGGAAGCCCCCCGCGAAGGAGAGGAACTCGCTGACGAAGCCCGAGAGGCCCGGCAGGCCGAGCGACGCCATGAAGGCCAGCGCCGTGAGCGACCCGTAGTGGGGCATCTGGGTCCAGAGGCCGCCGAAGCCGTCGATGTTGCGGTGATGGGCCCGGTCGTAGATCACGCCGACCAGGAGGAACAGCATGCTCGTGATGATGCCGTGGTTCCACATCTGAAAGAGGCAGCCCGAGAGGCCCGCGGGGTTGCAGGCCGCGAGGCCCAGGAGGCAGAAGCCCATGTGGGCCACCGACGAGTACGCGATCATCTTCTTCAGGTCGCGCTCGACGAAGCGCTCGCCGGTCTGCGAGTTCACGCGCGGCACGCCGCGGATCTGCGCCATCGCGCAGAGCGAGCCGTAGATGATGTTCCAGGCCCCGAAGGCCAGCATGAAGGGCGCGAACCACTCCGCCGCCTCGCGCAGAATCGGGTAGCTGATCCGCATCAGGCCGTAGGTGCCCATCTTCAGCAGCACGCCGGCCAGGATCACCGAGATCGGCGTGGGCGCCTCGACGTGCGCGTCGGGCAGCCAGGTGTGGAAAGGGAAGACCGGCACCTTGATCGCGAAGCCGATGTAGAGGCCCAGGAAGGCCATCTTCCACCAGAAGCCCTGGAAGATCGAGGGGCCGTTCGCCTGGAGCAGGATCAGATTGAAGGTCCCCTGCCGTCCGGGCTCGTTGGGATTCATGTCCGGGCCCGTGAAGTACATCGCGAGCATGACCACGAGCATGAGGACCGAGCCCGCCAGCGTGTAGAGGAAGAACTTGATGGCCGCGTACTCGCGCCGCGGGCCGCCCCAGATGCCGATGAGGAAGTACATCGGCAGGAGCATCATCTCCCAGAACACGTAGAACAGGAAGAAGTCGAGCGACTCGAACACGCCCATCATGCCCGCCTCGAGCAGCAGGAAGAGCGCGAAGTAGCCCTTGATCCCCCGGGTCGTGTGCCAGTGCTCGAAGCCGTAGGAGGCGAGGATGCAGAGGAAGGAGAGGATGCCCGTCAGGAGCACCATCGTCACCGAGATGCCGTCCACGCCCAGGAAGTACTCGATGTTGGAGGTCTTGATCCACGAGTACTGCTCGATCAGGTAGAAGCCCGGCCAGGACGTGACCGCGTTCGTCGACTGCGCGGTGTTGAACCGCATCGAGACCGCGATCGAGGCGACCATCGCCGCGGCCGACGCGACCGTCGAGATCGCCTTCGCGGCGTTCTTCGGCGCGAGGACCACGAGGAGGGCCCCGGCGATCGGGATCCAGATCGTCAGGGACAGCAGGTGCTCGTTCATCGATTGCTCCCGAACAACTCGTTGATCTTGGCCCACAGGTTCTCGCGCGTGAGCCACAGGCAGAACAGCGCGATCACGAAGAGTCCGCCCACCAGGGCGAACGTCAGGTAGTCCTTGATGTTGCCGGTCTGGGCCCGCCGCACCTTGCGGGCCACCATCTGGGTGGCCAGCGCCGCGCCGTTCACGGCCGCGTCGACGACCTCGTTGTCCACGAGGCCAGTGGCCTTGGCCACGGCCTTCCCCACCGTCGCCGCGCCGTTCACCGCGCCGTCGACCACTTCGTTGTCGAAACGGCAGGTGCCCTCGTTCAGGTTGAGCAGCGGCTTGATCACCGTCGCCTCGTAGAGCTCGTCCACGCGGTACTTGTCCCGCACGAGCTCGTAAAGCTCCTTGTGCTTCTCGGCGAACTCCTGGGCCGGCACGCCGCTCCGCTTGCCGTAGACGTACCAGGCGAAGCCGATGCCCCCGAAGGCCGCGGCGATGGAAACCAGCATCAGGAGGTACTCGAGGGGCTGCACGTGGTGGCCTTCGGCGGCGGCTTCGTGCGACCCGGGCTTCTCCGCGTGCTCCGCCGCCGCCCCATGCTCCACGACCGGGCTCAGCCAGGTCGTGAACGCCTCGCCCCCGCCCAGCGCGGGAGGCCGGTTCAGGAGACCCACCCAGATGGAACAGAACGCGAGGAGCACGAGCGCGATGAGCATCGACCAGGGAGACTCGTGGGGGTCGCCGTGCCCGTGGCCGCCGTGGCCGTGTCCCGCGTCGTCGCCGTGGCCGGCGTCGTGCGCCGCGGGCGCGTGGGCGTCGTGCCCCCCCTTGACGCGGCCCAGGTCGAGCATCGACTCGTCCTGCGGCAGGTCCTGCGCGTGGCCGTGGTCCTCGTGGGCGTGGGCCTTGGGGCCCACCCTGCCCAGGTCGAGCATCGATTCATCCTGCAGGTCCGACAGCGGGATCGCCGGATGGGACTCGTCGTCGTGGGAGGGAGGAGGCGGCGGCGCAGGCTCTTCCTTCTTCGGCTTGCCCGCCGAAGGCTCTGCGGAGGAGGGCTTCTTCTTCACGTTGCCGAAGTCGAGCATCGACTCGTCCGCGGGAAGGCCACCGCCGACGGCGTCGTCCTCCATCCAGGCGGGCATGCCGTCGGGGCCCGTGCCCTTCTTGGGCGGCTCCTTCTTGGGCTCCTTCTTCTCCTTCTCGTCCATCCAGTCGGGCAGGCCCGCGCCCGAGAAGGAGGTCGCGGTCCCCCACTTCGGACGGTCGAGGAAGGTCTTGATGACGAGGCGGGTCATGTAGAACGCGGTGCAGGCGGCGGCGGTCGCGCCGGTCAGCCAGATCAGCTTGCCGAACCACATCCCCAGGCCCGTGTGCTCGAAGGCGTGGGTGCTGAAGGCCTTCCAGAGGATCTCGTCCTTCGAGAAGAAGCCCGCGAGCGGCGGCACGCCCGAGAGCGCGGCCGACGCGATCACGAAGGTCCAGAAGGTCCAGGGCATCTTCGCCTTGAGGCCGCCCATCTTGCGGATGTCCTGCTCGCCGCCCATCCCGTGGATCACGGAGCCCGAGCCGAGGAAGAGGCAGGCCTTGAAGAAGGCGTGGGTGAACAGGTGGAAGATGCCCGCCGCGAAGGCGCCGACGCCCACGCCCATGAACATGAAGCCGAGCTGGGAGACCGTCGAATAGGCGAGGACCTTCTTGATGTCGTTCTGCGCGACGCCGATCGAGCCGGCGAAGATCGCCGTGACGGCCCCCACGCCCGTCACCACCGCCATCGCGCCCGGCGACAGGACGTAGACGAAGTTCATGCGGGCGATCATGTAGACGCCCGCGGTCACCATCGTGGCCGCATGGATCAGCGCGGACACCGGCGTGGGGCCGGCCATCGCGTCCGGCAGCCAGACGTAGAGGGGCATCTGCGCGCTCTTCCCGGTCGCCCCGATGAAGAGCAGAAAGGGGATCCAGAAGGTCACGCCCTCGAGGATCCCGGGGTGGTCGGCGATCGCCTTCTGCAGCTCCTGGAAGTCGACCGTCCAGATGCCCGTCGCCCGGCCGATCGTGACGAAGAGCATGAGCGCGCCGACCGTGAACGCGAGGTCGCCGATGCGGTTCACTACGAAGGCCTTCATGCCCGCGGCGGCGTTCTCCGACTTCTCGAACCAGAAGCCGATCAGGAGGTAGGAGCAGAGGCCCACGCCCTCCCAGCCGACGAACATGAGGAGCAGGTTCGACGCCATCACGAGGATGAGCATGAACCCCGTGAACAGGTTGAGGTAGGCGAAATACCGCGCGTAGCGCTTCTCGTCGGCCATGTAGCCGGTCGAGTACACGTGGATCAGGAACCCGATGTTGGTGACGACGAGGATCATGACGGCCGTGAGCTCGTCGACGATCAGCTTGTGGTCGGCGACGACCGACAGCCAGCCGTTCTTCAGGCCCGGGATGTTGATCCAGTGCCCGAGGTTCGCCACGACGGCCTCGTGGGTCTCGCGGACCTTGAGGAAGAGCATCCACGACAGGAGGCAGCTCGCGAAGACGACGCCGCAGGAGACGAAGGAGACGACCGGCTTCGGCAGCTTGCGGCCGATGAAGGTCTGGAAGACGAAGCCGAAGACCGGCAGCAGCGGCACCATCCAGACCAGCAGCGGCGGAACGGGGACGGAGGCCGACGCCGCCGCCTTCTCGGCGTGCTGCAGGGCCAGGACGAACGCGTGCAGGTCCATCTACTCTTTCATCAGGTCCGCTTGATCGACGTCCACCTTCCCGAAGTTCTGGTAGATGCCGATGATGATCGCCAGCGCGACGGCCGCCTCGGCCGCCGCGAGCAGGATCACGAAGATCGTGAAGACGTTGCCGTGGATGCCGCCGTTGCGCGTATACTGCGCGAAGGCGACGAAGTTGATGTTCGCCGCGTTGAGCACGAGTTCGACGCCCATCAGGATCGAGACCGCGTTCTTGCGCGTCAGGATCGTGTAGACGCCGCAGCAGAAGACCAGGGCCGAGAGGAGCAGCATGTGCTCCAGGGGGTGGCGGCTGAAGATCACTCCCGCACCTCCTTCCGGGCGAGGAAGGCGGCGCCGACCAGCGCGGCGAGCAGCAGCACCGAGACGGCTTCGAACGCGAAGAGGTAGTC
>JACQFK010000550.1 GCA_016200125.1 Planctomycetota bacterium | reverse complement strand
GTCGCCCGCAGTGAGCTGCTGGAGGAGGTCGATCAGCGCCGCAGGCGGGCTGAGCAGGCCGATCGGCTGCTTCCTCCCCGCGTGGTCGAGAAGGCGCTGGACGAAGGGGGCGTCGATCGCGGAGAGCTCGCGGGCGTTGACGAGGACGGCGCCGCGGGCGGCCTTGAGCGCCAGGAACATCCACTCCACGAGCTCGGGCGTGCAGGGGCCGTGGAAGCGGAGGATGGAGCTGCGGCCGCGGCTGACCTGGATCACCTGCGTGCCGCCTTCCGAGTACAGCGTCTGCCCGACGTCCGCGGCCGTCATGTCGTTCCCCCCGCATGAGGGTAACGTATGGGGCCGCGCGTGGCAACAGCCCGGGCGTCAGGGAACCTTGAGGAGGGCGGCGGCCGTCTCGGCGGCCACCCGGCGGACCGTCTCGTTGGGATCGGAGGCGAGGCGCTCGATGTCCCCGACGGCCTCTTTCGCGCCCAGCTCGCCGAGCGAGCGGACGGCCCACCACTCGACGTCGGGGGAGGCGTCGCGCAGCAGCGTCACGAGATCGGGCACGGCGTCCTTCGCCCCCAGCCGGCCCAGCGTGTGGGCGGCCACCGAGCGCACCACCGGATGGGGGTCGGCGACCAGCTTGCGGATCTCGCCGGCCTTTTCCCGCGCCCCCGCGTCGCGGATCGCGGCCGCGGCGTTGGCCCGCACCATGTACTGCTCGCTCGAAAGCAGCCGGACGACCTCCGGCATCGCCGACTTCAGACCACAGCGGCCGATCGCCTCGCAGACCGACATCTTGTCGGTGTCGGTCTCCGCGCGCTGCAGCGCCATCGGCGCCATGAACGACAGGTCCTCCGGCCGGACGCCGGAATAGCGGCGCCGGTCGTCCGGCAGCCGCAGGTCCGTGGCGATCTCGAGGAACACCTGCTTCCACTCCCCCTGCGCAAGCCGCTCGTAGATGCCCCGGACGTGGTCGACGAGCGCCGGGGTGAGATGCTCCCGGATCGGAATGCGCACCAGCAGGGTCTTCGCGCGCGACGAGACTTCGCCGTCGGGATCGAGCGCCGCCTTCTCGAGCAGCGGGAGCGCGGGACGCCCGATCGCCTCGAGCTTCCGGTAGGCCTCCGCGCGGGCCTCGATGTTGTCGGCCGACAGCTGCTCGATCAGCTTCCGGACGGCCTCGTCCTGCGGAAGCAGCGCCAGGAGCGCGAGCAATGCGATCACTTGATCGGCGTGACCTTGATCGCGCGGTAGGCGATGGACCCGTGGTCGCCCTGGAACATGATCGGGCCCTCGGCGGCTTCCTTGCCCGTGATCCCGCCCGGGGTGGGCCCCTTGAGCTCGACGTTCTCGTGGATGACCTGCCCGTTGAGTTCGATCTTCACGAACTTCAGATTCGCCGTCTTCTTCCCGTCGCGGTCGAACTTCGGGGCGCGGTAGTCGATGACGAACTTCTGCCATTCGCCCGGCGCCTTGGACGCGTTGACCTTCGGCGCCGACGCGCCGTAGAGCCCGCCCATGTCGCCGGCACCGACCTTCTCCTTGCCGAAGCTGTCGAGGACCTGGACTTCGTACTCCCCCATCACGTAGACCCCGGAGTTCGAGCCCTTGGGGACCAGGACCTCAACCTCGATCACCGCGTCGCCCCACTTGGCTTCGCTGTAGAGGTCGACGCCGTGGCCCTCGGGATTGACGAGATCGGTCCCCTCCGCGAGGGAGAGCTTGGCCGCGGCTTCCTTGTCCCACACCGCCTTGCCGACTTTCCACTTGTTCTTCTCCGGAGAGCCCTTGGGCTTCCATCCCGTCAGGTCCTTCCCGTTGAAGGGCGAATCCTGGGGGGCCGCCGCGAGGGCCGCCAGCCCGAGCAGGAGAAGCGCGTTCTTCATGGCTGTACCTCGATTGGGTTTTTCACCCATGAAACGACGGCCGCCAACGCCGGGGTGGGAGCGGCCGGAATTTTTCTAGGGCGCGGCGGGGGATGATGGAGGCGGCATCTCCGGAGGGGGCGGGGGCGCCGGTGGAGGCGGCTCAGCGGCCAGGGCCTTCCCCTGGCTGGCGCGGATCTTGAGCGCCAGGTCCCGGTAGATCCCGCGGGCGCGCCCTTTCCGGAACGGAAACTTCATGGTCGCCATCGTCCGGCGGCCGAACACCGTGATCACGTCGACCTTGAGGATGAGCCGGATCAGGAAGGCGAGCCCGAAGGGGGAGGCCATGCAGAGGAAGACGATCGCGACCACTCCGCCGCTCTCATGCTCCATCAGCGCGAAGAGCAGTGCGATTCCCGAGAGGAACAGGGCCAGCAGGCCCATGGCGACCAGGAACACGGCCCCCAGCTGGCGGTGGTAGGTGATCCCCAGCACGTCGTCGAAGTAGACGCGAGTCCGCTCGATCTCGACGAAGTTGTTCTCGTCGATCTCGAGGCCGCCCTCGATCTCGAACACGCGCCGGTAGCCGCCGGGCACGGCGTCGCCGCCCAGGTGCATCCTCGGCTTCATGACTTTTTCGCCGCCTCCGCGAAGCCGATGAACATCGCGGCCAGGAGGAAGCCGCCGATCAGCATCGTGATGAGGCTCAGCGCCATGAGGACGTAGAGCCGCGCGATGCCGTCCGATTCGTTCCGCGACTTCTTGTCCTTGAGGCCGCGCACGCAGAAGATGATCCCGAGCGGGCCGGTGATCGGCGCGATGAAGAGGAAGAGGTAGCTCACGAGCAGGCAGATCGAGGCCCAGCCCGCGTAGTTCCGGACCCGCGTCACCGCGCTGGCGAGCGTGCCCTCGGCCGACAGACGGTCGAAGCAGCGGGGACAGTAGGTCTTCTGGTCGGCGTCGATCCGGCAGAGCGAGCACATGAACTGGCCGCAGCGCGCGCAGGCGGCCTCCGCCTGGTTCCGCGCGTGGCGGGTGCAGGGCGCCGCCCCCTCGGGGCCCACGCCGGCCAGGTCGGGCACGACCACGCGCGGCTCGACCGGATCG
>JACQFK010000559.1 GCA_016200125.1 Planctomycetota bacterium | reverse complement strand
TTCAGGTGGGCGGTCATCGTATCGAGCAGGAGCCGCGGGGGCGCCTGGTCGGGATCTCCGATGCCGAGGTTGACGATGTCCTTGCCCTGCTTCTCGAGGACGGCGCGCTTGCGTTCGAACTCGGCGAAGAGGTAGGGCGGCAGCTTCTTGAGGCGCTCGCTCGGGGGGAAACCCATGGAATCACCCTGTCCGATGAATCACCCGAAAACGAAAGGGTCCGGCTAGCGCTTCGAGTACTGGACGCCGCGGCGGGCGCCGCGGAGGCCGTACTTCTTGCGCTCCTTCATGCGGGGGTCGCGGGTGAGCAACCCCTGGGCGCGCAGGATGGACTCCAGCGCGGGCTCGATTTTCTTGAGGGCGCGGGCGATGCCGAGCTTCATGGCGCCGGCCTGGCCGCCCATGCCGCCGCCGGAGGCGTTGACCAGGATGTCGTAGCGGCCGAAGGCCTTGGTCGCGTGGAGCGCGGCCAGGGCGCTCTGCCGGTCGTCCTCGGTGAGGAAGTACTTCTCGAAGGGCCGGTGGTTGACGGTGATGGCGCCGGTGCCGCGGGAAAGGCGGACGCGGGCGACGGCGCTCTTGCGGCGGCCCGTGCCCCAGATGTACTCCTTCATCTCGGCCATTACTTGATCTCCAGCGGCTTGGGCTGCTGCGCCTGGTGGGGATGCGCCGTGCCCTTGTACACCTTGAGCTTCGTGATCTGCTGGCGGCCGAGCGTGCCGCGCGGCAGCATGCTCTTCACCGCATGGATGACCACCACGTCGGGATGCTTCTCCATCTCCTCGGCGAAGGGCACTTCGCGCTGGCCGCCGGGATATCCCGAGAAGCGCTTGTAGACCTTCTTCTCCGCCTTCTTGCCGGACAGCTTGATCTTGTCCGCGTTCAGGACCACGACGAAATCGCCGGTGTCCAGGAAGGGCGTGTAGATGGGCTTGTGCTTCCCCATCAGGACCATCGCGATCTTCGTCGCAAGCCGGCCCAGGATCTTGTCCTTGCCGTCGACGACGAACCACTCCTGCTGGAGCGTCTTCGAGCTGGCGACGAACGACTTCTGCTTTGTGCCTCGCATGTGAGGGGGTGAATATAGTGACCCTGCTGGGGAGTGTCAAGCAGAAACCAGTACAAAGTACCCAGGCAGATCACCACCCCCCTCCTGCCCCCTGCGGGGAACGCTCGCCCTCCCCCGCCTGCGCGGCCGCAGCCAGGGCCGCTCCGGCGTGGCGAAGGCCCGGGGAGGGAGGGGCGGGCATCCTTGCGCGGGTACGGGGTGCTGTTCAGTCGCCGTTCCAGACTTCGAGCGCCCAGATGGCCAGCGCGCCGACCCCGAAGACGATCCCGATGACGCTCGGCACCCAGGCCCCCCGCGCCAGCCCGACCGAGAGCCAGAGGATCCCGACGAAGCCCGAAACGACCGCCGCGAGCTCGGACCGGTGGCGCAGCCAGCCGGGAGGCGGCGGGAGCAGGATCGGCCGGAACCGCGCCGTGGAGGGCGGACGGTCGACCGGAGGAGGCGCCGGAGGGGCTCCGTTGATGGCGGCGAGGATGTTCTGCTTGTCGAGGCCCGCGTCCGACTCCACGCTCATGGGGAAAGTGTAGCACGCCGGAGCCTATTTCTTCGGCACCAGATCCTTGCCGCAGCCGGGCTTGCCGCACTTGGCGGGCGTGAGCGTCATGACGTCCGGGTGATCCGGGCAGACGTAGTTCACCGGGTCGGGCTTCTTCGGCACGAGGTCCTTGCCGCAGCCCGGCTTGCCGCACTTCGCCGGGGTTGTCGTGAGGATGTCCGAGTGCTCGGGGCAGACGTAGAGGCCCGCGGCGGGCGGCGGCTCGACGGGCTGAAGCGGCTTGCGCGGGGGCTCCTTGGTGATCCGCTCGAGCTTGACCTGGCACTTCGGGCAGGTTCCGGGGTTGGGTTCGGAAACCTCCTTGTGCTCGAAGCAGATGTAGTGCACCTTTTGCTCGTCCTCGTACCAGTCGCGCCAGGTCGAATAGGAGCGGTCGAGGTCCTTCTCGTGGATCTTGTTGAGCGCCACCCAGGCGGCCTCGACCACGCGGTGGATCTCGTCCTTGAGCAGCTCGACCAGGAAGGGCGTGGCCGCCTTCGCGTCCCGCCCGATCGCGGCGAGCGCCAGCGCCGCGCTCGCCCGGACCTGCGGCTCGGAATCCTTGAGCGGGCCCGCGAGGAGCGGCGCCACGGATTCCTTGCGCCGCAGCTTCCTCACCACGAGCAGGGCCTCGGCGCGCACCTGCACATCCGGATCCTCGAAGCACAGGTGGACGGCGTCGAGCATGCCGAGGTCCGATTTGGGGCTCACCAGCGACGCGAGGCCGAAGAGCGCGGCCTGCCGGACGTCCGGAAGCGGATCCTTGGGGAGCCGCTGGAAGGGCTCGACCGGGGCGTCGACGAACCCGAGTTGCCCGAGCGCGGCGATCGCGTTCCCGCGGACCGTCTCGTCGGAATGCTGGGTGGCCAGCGCGAGCGGCGCGATCGCCCCGCGGTTGGCGGAGAAGCCCAGCGTGAAAGCCGCGTAGCCCTGGACCTCCTGATCCTTCGAGGCGAGGGCCCGGACGAGGACCTCGAAGGACTCCTGGTTGAGGCGCCGCAGGTCGGAGCGGACGACGCTGAACATCTGCGGGTCCTGCCGCTGCTGGGACTCGGTGTAGTGCTTGAAGAGGAAGGCCGCGCGCTCGATCACCTCGATCATGCGGTCGTCCTCGGCCCGGGGGCCGCAGCCGGGCAGGCCGGACGCGAGGACCAGCAGGATCGCGGCGGCCAGGAAGCGCATCATGTCTCGGCTTTCAACGACCGGGGAAGCCCCGGGTTGGGCGAATTGTAGCAGGCCGCTCCGCGGCGCCGTCCCACTTTCCGCTTGACGCTTCAAACCGACGCCAGTATAGTCCCCCGATGGCGGCCCCATGATCGAGAAGATCTCCAGCGAAGGGATCACGTTCGACGACGTCCTGCTGATCCCGCGCCTTTCCGCCGTCGTGCCCACCGAAGTCGACACCTCCACGACGCTGACCCGCGACATCCGGCTGAACATCCCGATCGTGTCCGCCGCGATGGACACGGTCACCGAGTCCAAGCTGGCGATCGCCCTGGCCCAGGAGGGAGGGATCGGCATCGTCCACCGGAACCTGAATCCGGCGGATCAGGCCCGCGAGGTCTCGCGCGTGAAGCGCTTCGAGGCCGGCGTGATCGCCGACCCCATCTGCCTCGCGCCCGACGAGACCGTGGGCACGGCCCGGCGCCTGATGCGGGAGCAGAATATCGGCGGCATCCCCATCACGCAGGGCCGGAGGCTCGTCGGCATCGTCACCAGCCGCGACCTCCGCTTCCAGCACGACGAGTCGCGGCGGCTGGCCGACGTCATGACCAAGCCGCCGCTGGCGACCGCCCCGCCCGGGACCTCCATCGACCAGGCGAAGTCGATCCTCAACGAGCGCAAGGTCGAGAAGTTGCTGCTCGTCGACGCGGACTTCAACCTGAAGGGCCTCGTCACGATGAAGGACATCAACAAGACGGCGGCCCATCCCCTCGCCGCCAAGGACGCACGCGGCCGCCTCCGCGTCGGCGCGGCCATCGGCGTGAACGACTTCAACCGCGCCCAGCTCCTGGTCGAGGCCGACGTCGACATCCTCGTCGTCGACACCGCCCACGGCCACTCGAAGAACGTGATCGACACCGTCCGCGAACTCAAGAAGCGCGGCATCCCCAAGCCGATCGTCGCCGGCAACATCGCCACGGCGGAGGCCGCGAAGGACCTGGTCGCCGCGGGGGCCGACGGCGTGAAGGTCGGCATCGGCCCCGGCTCGATCTGCACCACGCGGATCATCGCCGGCGTGGGCGTGCCCCAGATCACGGCGATCGCCGACGTCGCGAGCGTCGCCGGCCCGGCCGGCGTCGCGGTGATCGCCGACGGCGGCATCCGCCACTCGGGCGACATCCCCAAGGCGATCGCCGCAGGCGCGTCCTGCGTCATGATCGGCAGCCTCTTCGCCGGCTGCGAGGAGAGCCCGGGCGAGACGGTGATCCACAAGGGCCGCAGCTACAAGGTCTACCGCGGCATGGGCTCCGAAGGCGCGATGATCCGCGGCTCGAAGGAGCGCTACGGCCAGGGCGCGATCGAGGACAAGTCGAAGCTCGTCCCCGAAGGCGTGGAAGGCATGGTCCCCTTCAAGGGCCGGCTCGGCGAATTCGTCTACCAGCTCGTGGGCGGCCTGCGCGCCGGCATGGGCTACTGCGGCACCCAGACGATCGAGAAGCTCCGCACCGAGACGAAGTTCATGCGGATCAGCGGCGCGTCCCTGCGCGAAAGCCACCCGCACGACATCACCATCACCAAGGAAGCCACCAACTACTCGGTCGAGTAGGGACCAAGAACCAGGAGCATCCCCAAGTGGTTTGGCGCCGACCTCTTCCCTGGTCCGTGGCACCTGGTACGGGGTACCTGGTGCTTGTCCCTATCGGTAGATCAGGACTCTGTATCCCTTGAGGCCCTGGCAGGACGCGCAGACCGCGATCCTGGAATCTAGGCCCGTCCCGCCGCAGACGCCGCAGCTCTTCTGCTCCGTGCGGAGCACCGTGAGGTTCTTCTCGATGAAAACGCCTTTGAGCAGGTTGTAGCGCGAGCGGTCGTCGGCGGCCGACCACCAGGTCTCGGGCGCCCGGAGCTCCGGCTGCATCAGCAGCCAGGAGGCGCCGTCGACCGAGTGCTTCATCATCGCGTTCTCGGGGCGCTTGTCCCAGACGCGCTTCACCGTCGCGTCGTCGGGGCTGAAGTTGAACTTCGCGCGCAGGTGCTCGAAGAGCTCCTCGGACAGCTTTGTCTCGGCCCAGGGGCGCGCCGCGGCGTAGGAGACCGAGCGGTCCATCGCCTTCGTCTTCAGGAAGGCGTCGAGCGCGCGCCAGCCTTCCATCACGATCCGCTCGTCGCGGGCGAGGCCGCGGAACTCCTGGAGCTGGGTCCGCACCCGCTTGAGCTCCTCGAGCGCCGCGGGGTTGCCCGCCAGCAGCTTCTCCACCACCTCGACCTGCGCGATCGCCGCGTCGTATTCGCCCGCCAGCGCCTGCTCCTCGGCCTGGAAGACCGCCTTGCGCACCGCGAGGTCGTCGATCTGCTCCCGCAGCTTCACCAGCTCGCCCAGCATCCGCGACTCCGGCGACTCCGGATGGCGCAGCATCTCGGCGACCTTGAAGGCCGCCACCGCGCGGGCCTGCAGCTTCGCGCGGAGCAGCTGCGCGCCCAGCAGGTCGTAGTCCTCGGGCGTGCGCGGCTTGATCCGGCCCACCAGGATCCCCACGACCTCGTCGGGCGAGTAGGCGCGGGCCAGGTCGACCTTGATCTCGTCGCGCACCAGGATCTGCTCGTGGCGGATGACGAACTTCCCTTCCGCGTTCTTGA
>JACQFK010000558.1 GCA_016200125.1 Planctomycetota bacterium | reverse complement strand
TGAACACGGAGTCCCTGCTGCTCGAGAGGACCATCAAGGGCTTCCACCTCACGAAGCTCGGCCCGGTCGAGCTGGAGGTCCGCCGCCGCTGTGACGACTACCTCACGGTGTTCAACCGCGGCCAGGTCGCGGAGATCATGAGCTTCGTCGTCTCCAAGCAGGGCGACGAGGCCGCCGTCCAGCGGGCGGTGCAGGACCGGGTCAGCCAGGGCACCAAGTTCCGCAGGCCGCAGTACCGCACCATCGTCGTCTCGGGCGACACCGCCAGCGTCGGCATGGTCTGCGAGGTCGTCAGCAACAAGGGCACGCGCCCCGACTCCGAACTGACCATGCACTGGCGTCTGGTCGGGGGACTGTGGAAGGTCGCCGATCTGCCCTGAGAAGTGCTACCGTTTCAACGTCGTTTGAAAGGTGGCAGTTGAGAGGCGGGCGGCGAGGGCGGTCCGGAGGGCGTCGATCGGCAGGCCCCGGCCGGGGCAGAGGGTTTCGGGGTCGACCTCGCGGTGGGAGCGGACGCGCTCCGCGGGGATGGCGCCTTCAAGGCAGACCTTCTCGAGCAGATCCAGCAGCGCGGTCATCTGCTTCTTCGTCGGCGCGCCGGTCTCCAGGTCGCCCACGAGGCAGATCGCGATCGACTCGAGGTTGACCGCCTGGTTCTTCGTGTGGGGTCCCGGGATCTGGTCGCGCCAGCGGTAGCCCACCTCGACCTCGCCGTCGGCGGCGCCCGAGCCGTTCCCGATGATGAAGTGGTAGGCCAGGCCGCCCAGCCGGGCCCGGTGATTGCGCTCGAAGGCCGCCGCGCTTCCGCCATGCGTGGCGCTGTGGTGGAGCACGATCGACCGGAAGGCGGCGTTGCGGGGCGCCTGCATCGTGGACTCCGGCGCGGTCGCCTCGACAGGCTCCCCTCCGGTGCAGAACATGTAGCAGGTGAAGGAGGTGAGGCCGATCGCTACGGACAGGAGGAACAGGTCGAACGGTTTCATGGTACGCCCCGGTTTCAGTGCCGCAATGAAACTTATCGGCCGAGACGCCGCCGGGCTTTAATCCATCGTCCGGCCCGCTCGGCGGCGCGGACCAGGGCCCCGGGGGCGCGGTCGCCCGTCTCGAAGGCCCGCCGTTTCAGCTCGCAGCGGCCGCAGACCAGGACTACCGGCGCCGGGGAGAGCTTGAGGACCGTGCCCACGACCTTTCCGCCCAGCGAGGTGCGGTCGACGCAGCCCTCTCCGGTCACCACGAAGTCGCAGGGGCGCGGGAAGCCGGCCTCGCGGAGGATGTATTCGGCGCCCGGCACGATCTTGGCTCCGAAAGCGACGAGCCCCGCGGGCAGGCCGCCCGCCGCGCCCGCGCCCGGGATCCGGCGGACGTCGACGCCCGTCCGGCGCTTCAGGTCGCGCGCCCAGGCCGCGAGGCGGCGCTCCAGGAAGCGGACCTGGACGGGCGTCGCCCCCTTCTGGGGCCCGAAGACCGGCGCGGCTCCTTTCGGGCCGAGCAGGGGATTGGTCACGTCGCAGAGAATCGTGATGCAGCGCGCCATCGCAGGGGTGACGACTTCGAGCGCGCCCGCGCCCCCGTCGACCGTGGCGCTGCCGCCCACCCCCAGCAGGATGCGCCGGGCCCCGCGCGCATAGGCGTGGGCGATGAGCTCGCCGGTCCCGCGCGTCGTCGTGACCGTCGGATCGCGCCGCCCGGGCGGGACGAGCTTGAGCCCGCTCGCCTTCGCCATCTCGATCACGGCCGTCTTGCCGGCACGCAGGTAGTGGGCCCGGACGGGCGTGCGGAGCGGCCCGGTCACGCGGACCGACACCTTCCGGCCGCCAAGGGAAGCGCGGAGCGCGTCGAGGGTTCCGTCCCCGCCGTCCGCGAGGGGGATCAGGAGGAGCGTGGCGTCGAGGGCCCGGCGGAGGCCTCGGGCGATCAGCCGCGCGGCCTCGTGGGGGGAGAAGGTTTCCTTGAACGCGTTGGGCGCCACCACGATCACCGGCCGCTTCGTCATGCGCGGGGCGGATTATACGGGCAAATCCAAAATCCGAAATCCGAAATCCGAAAGGGCTCCCCCCCGGGGGAGCGCCAGGGGGATGCTTCCTCCCGGTTTTCGGTTTTCGATTTTCGGTTTTCGGGGTTATACTCGCCCGCGTGACGCTGCTCGTCTCCGATCCGCTCTACCTCGAGCACCACGCGCCCGGCCACGTCGAATGCCCGGAACGGCTCACGGCGATCCTCGACCATTTCAAGAAGGTCGGGCTGATGAAGCGGCTGACGGCGCTCGCCGCGCGGGATGCGACGCCGGCGGAACTCGCGCTGGTCCACCACCCGGCCTATGTCGAGGTCGTCCGCGAGGCGGCCGTCCGGGGAGGGGGATGGTTCGACGCCGACACCTTCCTGAACGACCGCTCCTTCGACGCCGCGGTTCGCGCGGCGGGTGGGGTGCTGGCCGCGGTCGAGGCGGTCCGCGACGGGCGCGACCGGACCGCGCTCTGCCTGGTGCGGCCGCCCGGACACCACGCGACGCCGGAGCGGGGCATGGGCTTCTGCCTCTTCAACAACGTGGCGGTCGCCGCCCGCTTCCTCCGCCGGCGCGTGCTCATCGTCGACTGGGACGTCCATCACGGCAACGGGACCCAGGACACTTTCGAGGACGACCCGACGGTGTGGTACCTGTCCACGCACCGCTTCCCGTTCTACCCCGGGACGGGCAACGCCTTCGAGCGGGGCGCGGGGAACATCATCAACCTTCCGATGGACCTCGACACGTCGCGCGAAGAATTCATGGAGGCCTTCACGGCGGCTGTGCGCAAGGCGGCGAAGGCCTTCAAGCCGGAGTTCCTGCTGGTCTCCTGCGGCTTCGACGCCTACGAGGACGATCCGATCGGCGGACTGAACCTGAAGCCCGAGGACTACCGGACGATGACGGACGTCGTCTGCGGGCTCGGCATTCCGGTGGTGTCGGCGCTGGAGGGGGGATATAGTCTGACGGGGCTGGGACCCTGCGCCGAGCACCATGCGGAGGGTCTGCTGGCCGCCGGGAGGAAGACATGATTCGCATCGCCGCCGCGCTCGTCCTGCTGCTCGCGCAGGAGAAGGAGAACCCCGAGTATTCGAACTGGGCCAACTGCAGGCCGGGCTCCTGGGTGAAGAACCGGATCGCGATGGAGAACCAGGGAAAGAAGGTCGAGTACGAGTCGGTGACCCGCCTCGAGGAGGTGACCCCCGACAAGGTCGTCCTCGAGATCCTGATGAAGATGAAGGTCGGCGACAAGTCCGTCGACTCCCCGCCGAAGAAGCACGAGATCAAGTCGAAGGGGCCGAATCCGGGGAAGACGATCGTCGAGCGCGAGGAGGAGGTCACGATCGCCGGCAAGACCCTCTCCTGCCGCTACCACGAGATCGAGACCGAGGCCGCCGAGAAGAAGCCGAAGGTGAACCTCAAGGCCTGGATTTCCAAGGACATCCCCGGCGGGGTCGCGAAGTCCGAGGTCCTGTCGGAAGGCATGACGGCGCCGATCCGCACCCAGGCGCTGGAGTGGGAGAAGAAGTAGCCTAGAGCAAAGTCTTCTTCGCGCGGCACATCTCGACGGCGACGCGGATCGCCGCGATCATCGGCTTTGGATCGGCGACTCCCTTGCCCGCGATGTCGAAGGCCGTGCCGTGGTCGGGGGACGTGCGGACGAAGGGCAGCCCCAGCGTGACGTTCACCGCGTCGGGATGCATCGCCTTGATCGGGCCCAGCCCCTGGTCGTGGTACATCGCGACGATGGCGTCGCAGGGGCGCTTCCACACCGTGTCCGCCGCATAGGGGCCCTCGGCCCGGAGCCCCTCCTGGCGCGCCGCCTCGATCGCGGGCGCGATCGTGTCGATCTCCTCGCGGCCGAACTCGCCGGCCTCGCCCGCATGCGGATTGAGCCCGCAGACGGCGAGGCGCGGCTCCAGCACGCCGAAGAAGTCGCGCAGCCCGCGGGAGGTCTCCCGCAGGACGCCCAGGAGGCGGTCCGCGGTGATCATCGCGGGCAGCTTGCGGAGCGATACGTGGGTCGTGACCAGAGCGACGCGCAGCGTTCCCGCGACGAAGCACATCACGGGCAGCTTCACGCCGGCCCGCGCGGCCAGGTGCTCGGTGTGCCCCACGAAGGGGACGCCGGTCTTCGCGATCCGCTCCTTGGAGACGGGCGCGGTGACGATCCCGTCGACCTTCTTCGCGAGCGCGAGGTCGGCCGCCTCGTCGACGGCCGCAAGGGCCTCCCTGCCGCCGCCGGAGCGCGAGCCGAGCACGGTGATTTCAGCATCGAAGGATTCGCGGAGGGCCTTGTCGACGACTTCGGGTCCGATGCCGGCGGGGTCGCCCAGGGTGACGGCGAGCTTGACCACCGGGACTACTGCTTGAGGAGGGATTCGGGCAGCTGGAAGTTGTAGTAGATCTTCTGGACGTCTTCGCTGTCGTCCAGATTCTCCATCAGGTTGATGATCTTGCGGCCCGTCTCCTCGTCGACCTTGACGATGTCCTTGGCCACCATGCTGATGTCGCTGGACGTGAACTTGTACTTCTTCCCGAGCGCCTTCTTGACGTTCTCGAAGTCGGCGACGGCGGTCGTGATGGAGTACTGGTCGCCGGCCGTCTCCATGTTCTCCGCGCCGGAATCGAGGACGTCGTTCATCATCTGGTCCTCGCCGGCGGCCGAGACCGGGATGAGGATCAGCCCCTTGCGCTGGAACATGAATCCGACCGAGCCGGCGCCGCCCAGGTTGCCGCCGCTGTTCTCGAACATCTTGCGCATCTCGGCCGCGCTGCGGTTCTTGTTGTCGGTGAGGGCGTCGACCATGAGGGCGACGCCGCCCGGGCCGTAGCCTTCGTAGGTGACCTGTTCGTAGCTGACGCCTTCCAGCTCGCCCGTGCCGCGCTTGATCGAGCGGGTGATGTTGTCGTTGGGCACGCTCTCGGCACGGGCGTCGAGGATGGCGTTGGCGAGCTTGAGGTTCATGTCCGGGTTGCCGCCGCCTTCCTTCGCGGCGATCTGGATGGCGCGGCAGAGCTTCGACCACAGCTTGCCGCGGCGGGCGTCGGCGGCGCCCTTCTTGTGCTTGATGGTGGCCCAGTGGGAATGTCCGGACATGAAGCGGATTATAGCGGCGCCCTGCGGGAGGGTCAACCACGCATGCAACGAAACAAACGGTTTGTTGCAGGGGGGAGGTTGCTTGCGCGGGGCCGGGGGGGCCGCTATAGTGTCGATCATGAACCTTTCACCGGACGTCCGCGCGGGCACGAAGGAGCTCGTCGCGCTGCGGCGCGCCATCCACCAGTATCCCGAGCCGGGCTTCAAGGAGTTCCGCACCGCCGCGCTGGTCCGGTCCCGCCTCAAGAGCTGGGGCATCGAGCACAAGGCGATGTGCGGCACCGGGACGGTGGCGATCATCAAGGGCTCGCGTCCGGGGCCGACCATGCTGATCCGCGCCGACATGGACGCCCTCCCGCTGCAGGAGGAGAACCAGATCGGGTACTGCTCGAGGAACAAGGGCGTCATGCACGCCTGCGGTCACGACGGACACACCGCGATGGCCCTGCTGGCGGCCAAGCTGCTCCAGAAGCGGCGCAGCTCCTTCCGGGGCAACGTGAAGCTCATGTTCCAGCCCGCCGAGGAAGGACCCGGCGGGGCGGGGCCCATGATGGTCGAGGGCCTGCTCCGGGGCCCCCGGGTCGACGCGGCCTTCGCGATCCACATGTGGAACGACCTGCCGACGGGGCGCATGGGCGTCCGCTCCGGCCCGGTCTTCGCCGGCGCCGACGAGTTTACGATGCGCATCCTCGGCCGCGGCGGGCACGGCGCCGCGCCCCATCAGACGGTGGACCCGATCTCGATCGCCGCGCAGGTGGTGACCGCCTGCCAGAATATCGTCAGCCGCAAGGTGGACCCCACCAAGAGCGCGGTCGTCACCTTCGGGCAGATCCACGGCGGCACGCGGCACAACATCATCCCCGACGCGGTCGATCTCACCGGGACCGTGCGCGCCTTCGATGAGGCCGTGCGCCGGCAGCTGCAGCGCGAGATCCCCCGGATCGCCGGCGGCGTCGCCTCCGCGCTCGGGGCGAAGTTCGAGTTCGACTACCACCGCGGCTACCCGCCGACGGTCAACGAGGAGTCGATGACCGACCTCGTGCGGGACAGCGTCCGCGAGGCGGCGGGTACCGCCGCCGCCGTGGAGCAGGACATCTCGATGGGCGCCGAGGACATGTCGCTCGTGCTCCAGGAGGTCCCCGGCTGCTACTTCTTCCTGGGCTCGATGAACCTGCGGAAGGGGCTCGTCCATCCGCACCATTCGTCGCGCTTCAACTTCGACGAGGCTGCGCTGCCGCTGGGCGTGGAGACCTGGCTGCGGCTCGCGTACCGCTTCCTCAACGTCGCATGATCGTTCCGAACTTTTTCGTCTACCTTCCGGGCGGGATCAGGCGCGACGACGCCATGGTCAAGGCGATGGCCCAGGCCACGGGCCTCGGCCTCTACGAGGCGAAGATCATGCTCGGCGCGCCCGGGCCGCGCAAGGTGGGCGCCTTCGTCAAGGAGGAGGAGGCCCAGGCCCAGGCCCTCGCCCTCAGGCAGGCCGGGCTCAACGCCTTCGTGATCGACAAGATCAGGTTTTCCCGCGCCCCCAAGATCTTCAAGGCCCTCAAGGCCGTGGAAAACGAGGCGGGGCTGGTCTTCTCGATCGAGACCGCGCCGGCTCCCGGC
>JACQFK010000529.1 GCA_016200125.1 Planctomycetota bacterium | reverse complement strand
GGTGTCCTGGGAAAGCCTCCCGGGCAACGACCGCATCCGCTTCTGCGGGCAGTGCCGGCTCAACGTCTACAATCTGGCGATCCTGACGCCCAGAGAGGTCGAGGCGATCGTCCGGAAGACGAAGGGACGGCTCTGCGGCCGGCTGTATGTGCGCGAGGACAACACCGCCACCGTGCGGGACTGCCCGCGTGGCACGGTCGCCAGGAGAGTCCGCCGCGCGTGGACGGCCGCCGCCGTCCTCGTTCTGGCGGTCGTCGGGTGGCTGCTGCGGATGCCGGGGGATGCCGATCGGACGGTGCATCCGGGCGGGGTTCAGACGCTGCTGAAGTGGGTCGCCCCGGATCCCGTTCCGCAGGGCCGCATGCTGATGGGAGAAGTTCCCGTGCAGCGCCCGACTCCTCCGCCTCCTCCGTCCCAGAGCCTGCCTCAGTAGAACGCCTATGGATTGCTCAGCGCTGCGGATCAGCTCCCCCTGCCCGGTGTCCTGGGACACGATGAGGGGCGACGACCGGATCCGCTATTGCGGGCAGTGCCGGCTCAACGTCTACAACCTGGCGATCATGTCGCCCCGTGAGGTCGAAGCGATCGTCCGGAGATCCGGCGGGCGCCTCTGCGGCCGGCTCTTCGTGAGGGACGACGGCACGGCGACCCTGCGGAATTGCGCCGGCGCGCGGCTCCGGAGGAAGGCGCTGAGGATGTGGGTCGTCGCGACCGTGCTCCTCCTGGCCTGCTTCGCCTGGATCCTGCGGCTGTCCGCCGACTCCCATCGATCGGTCCATCCGCGCTGGATTCAGAAGGTGGTGAGCTGGATCGACCCCGACTGCGGCGAAAGGCCGGTCGCGGGAAGGCTCGCCCCTCCGCGCTGATCGCTCAATCCTGGCGGACGCTGCGCTTGCGGCAGAGCGCGACGCGCATCGTGGTCTCGCGGACCCGGTCGAGCAGCGGCTGCGGCCACCCCTTCGTGTACTTGTCCTGCGCGAGGAGATAGGCCTCGGCGTTCGCCTTGCGGAACAGCTCCAGCGCCGCCTTGTTCTCCTGCGACCAGCCGTCCGGATTGGAGCCCTGGTCCGAATTGAGCAGGTGCTTCATGCCTTCGTCGAAATACTTGTCGCCCTTCGCCACGAGATCGACGACTTCCGGCAGCGTGCCGCCGGGAAGCTTGATGGCGGTGACGGGCACGCCAGGGGGCGCGGGGGCGGGCTCCGGCAGGGGGAGCGGCAGAGGCTCGGGGATGGGAAGCGCCGGGGCCAGGGGGGCGGCCGGGGCCGGCGCGTCGGGGGTGGCGGGCTTCGGCGGCTCCGGCAGCGGGGCCGCCTTGGGCTCGGGCAGGTCGCGCTTGAGCAGGACCTTCACGATCTCGGCGGTCTCCTTGTCGGCGTAGAGCTTGTCCTTGTAGGGCGCGGTGTCCCGGTACCGCGTCGTCAGCGCGTCGAGCGAGAAGTTGGCCTGCGGGAGCTGGTTGACGGTGAGCGCGAAGAACAGCTGGTTGACCAGGCGCTCGCCCTTGGCGGCGTGGGCCGTCGCGCGGAGGTCCGGATCGCGCGCCAGCGCCAGGTCGAAGAGCCCGGGCAGGAACTCGCCGGCCCCGTTGCGCGCGGCGAACTCGGCGAGGGCGAAGTACTGGGCGCCCGTCACCTTCTTGCCGCCGAGCTCCTTCCAGGCGGGCGGCTTGCCGGCCTCGGTCTGCAGCAGGAGCATCCGGTTGCCGCACTGGCGGCGGAATTCCGTGAAGACCTCCTTCGCGCACTCCTCGGGCGTGAGCGGCGTGAGCGTGTCCACGAGCTCCTTCGAGAGGCGCGACCGGATCCCCGTCAGGGTCTCGTAGAGGAGGAAGAGACTGTCGTCCTTGACGATCCGCCCCAGCGGCTTGCCGCCGTTCTTGATGGCGATGCGCGTGAGGGCCGGGACGTCCATCGTGGTGCCGGCCGCGGTCTCGAGGACCAGCGCGGCGTAATTCGCCACGCGGCGCTCCGACTCCGCGAACTTCGCCGTCTCGCCCGGGGGGATGCGCGTCCTGACCGTCTGGCGCAGCTTCTCCGCGGCCGGGAGGAACCTGCCGCGGCGGACCAGGTCGTCGACGTTCTGGTGGAGGGCGGTCATCTCCGCCGCCGAGTAGGGGGCGTCCTGGGCCGCGGCCAGGAGGATGAGCAGCAGGGCCTGCATCACGGGGATGAGTTTACAACATGTGGAACCGCGATGGGGTACAATCCCGCGATGGCAAAAAAGATCGGCATCCTCACCGGCGGCGGCGACTGCCCCGGGCTCAACGCGGTGATCCGCGCGGTGGTCAAGGCCTCCGCCCGGCTCGGCTGGGACGTCGCGGGCGTGCGGCGCGGCTTCGACGGCCTGCTCCCGCCGGGCGACCTCGTGCCGCTCACGGTCGAGTCCACGCGCGGCATCCTCACCTGTGGCGGCACGATCCTCGGGGCTGCGAACAAGGGCCAGTTCACGGCGAAGACCGGCCACGGCGAGACGGGGCGGATCCCGGAGGAGCTGCTGGCCCGGACGAGGCAGTCGATGGAGGCCCTGGGGATCTCGGGCCTGGTCTGCGCGGGCGGCGACGGGACGCTCACGATCGCGCAGCAGCTCTTCGAGGCGGGCGTCCCGCTCGTCGCGGTGCCCAAGACGATCGACAACGACCTCCAGGCCACGGTCATCACGTTCGGGTTCGACTCCGCGGTCGCCTGCGCGACCGATGCGCTCGACCGCCTCAACACCACGGCGGAGAGCCACGACCGCGTGATCGTGCTCGAGGTCATGGGCCGCTACGCCGGCTGGATCGCGGTCCATTCGGGGATCGCCGGGGGCGCGAACGTCATCCTCATCCCCGAGATCCCCTTCCACTACGAGGCCGTCGTCCGCAAGATCCAGGAGCGCGAGAAGCTCGGCCGCCGCTTCACGCTGGTAGTCGTGGCCGAGGGGGCGCGGGAGGAGGGGGGCGACTACGCCGTCAAGGCGACCGAGAAGAACAAGGAGGCTTCGCTCGGCGGCATGGGCGAACGAGTGGCCGCGGAGATCAAGAAGCGCAGCGGCAAGGAGACCCGCACCGTGGTGCTCGGCCACCTCCAGCGGGGCGGCGGGCCCACGACCTTCGACCGCCTGCTCGCGACGCGATACGGCGTGGCGGCGGTCCAGATGATCGCGAAGGGCGAGTTCGGCATGATGGCGGCCCTGCGGCCGCCGGACATCGTCTCGGTCCCGATCCAGGACGCGATCGGCAAGATCCGCACCGTGCCGCCCGACGGCAACGTCGTCCAGACGGCGCGCGCCCTCGGCATCTCGATGGGCGCGCTCAGCGATGCGTGAGCGTCAGCGGTTCTCGACCCAGCGCAGCGCGTACTGGAACAGCTTGGCGGCGTCCGGCAGGTCGAGCTTCTCCTTGAGCTTGGCCTGGTAGGTCTCGATCGTCTTGACGCTCAGCCGCAGCTTGCGCGCGATCTCCGTCGTCCCCAGGCCCAGGCCGATCATCTCGAGGACCTCGAACTCGCGGTCGCTCAGCGTGCTCACCGGCTTGACGTCGCGGCCCGGCCGCGTCTGGACCGCCGATTCGACGAGCCGGTCGGAAATCCGCCGGCTGAGATAGAGGCCGCCCTCGAGGATCCGGCGGATCGCCGCCTGCACCTCGGTGATGGCCTGGTGCTTCATGATGTAGCCCCGGGCGCCCGCGCGGAGCGCCCTCTCGGCGTAGACCGACTCGTCGTGCATCGAGAGCACCAGGGTCGGGACGCCCGCGTGGCGCACCTTGAGGGTCCGCAGCAGCTCCATGCCCCCCGTCTCCGGGAGGGCGATGTCGACGATCACCAGGTCAGGCCGGGCGCCGGGGATGCGGTCGAGGGCCTCCTCGGCGCTCGACGCCTCGCCGCAGACCACCAGGTCCTCCGAGTGGTTGATCAGCTGCGTGAGGCCTTCGCGGAGGACAGTGTGATCGTCCACGAGGAAGATCTTCTTCTTGTCCACGGCGGTCGTCTCCTTCGGGATCGTCGTCTTCGCGTTCAAGCCGCACCTCCTCCGCCGTCGCCGAGCCTGCAGGTGACGCGCGTGCCCCGCCCCGGGGCGCCTCCTATGTCGAGCGCGGCACCGATCGCCGCGGCCCGGTAGCGCATGATCCGCAGGCCGCTTCCCGCGGGCCGCCCGGAGTTCCGGTCGATGCCGGTTCCGTCGTCGGTCACCGACAAGGTCAATTCCCCGGGGGCGGAGCGCAGTTCGAGGGTGACTCGCGACGGATGTCCGTGCTTGACGGCGTTGGTGACCGCCTCCTGGGCGATGCGGTAGAGGTGGAGGGCCACCTGGTTGTTCTCCACGGGGACGGGGGCGGGGCATTCGAAGGCGCAGCTCACGCTGCAGGTCGAGGCCGTCGACTCGGCCAGCTGGCGGAGCGCGCTCATCAGGCCCTCCGCGTCGGGGGCGACGGGGAAGACCCCCTTGGCGAGATTCCGGATCTGCTCGAGGGCGTGGGACAGCCCTTCGGTCAGCCGGCGCGCGGAAGCCCCTTCGCCGCTGTCTTTCAGCTTTTCCGTGAGGCTTTGGCTGATGAAGCCGAGCCCGGTGAGCTCCTGCCCCAGGCCGTCGTGCAGCTCCTGGGCGAGGACGCGCTGCTGCTGCCACACGGCCTCCGAATAGCCGTCCTGCAGCTGCCTGCGCTCGACGACCCGTCCGAGTTCCAGGCCGACCACCTCCAGGAGGGCCGTCAGGGATTCGCGCTTCTCCACCCGTTCGAGCGAGAAGCACTCGAAGACGCCGATGGTGTCGCGCCCCACCTTGACGGGAAAGGCCGCGGCCGTCCGGACGCCGGTCCGGAGGAAGGGCTCATAGGCGGCGCGGGCCGGATCGGCGCCCAGCTCCTCGACCCACTCGACCCCGCCGCTCTTCATCACCCGGCCGGCGATGAGCTCGTCCCGCCCACGGGGAAGCAGGGTCGCCTCCCGGAGCGGCCGGAAGCGCTCCTCGGTCGCATGAAAGAACGCCGACGGAACCAGGGAGTCCTGGGGGGCGCGGTCGGGTGGGAGGTAGATGTGGGCATAGATCCACAGTCCTCCTTCGCAGATCCGCCGGAGCGCGAAGCGGAAGGCGTGGCCCACGGTCTCGGCCTCGTTCGCCGCGCGCGTGACCTCGAACACAAGGCGGACCTTCTCCTGGCTCGCCAGGAGCGCCTGCTGCGCCCGCTTCTGCGCCGTGTTCAGCACGCTGGTCAAGAGGGCGACGAAGGAGAAGACGGCAAGCTCCGTGAAGTCGTCCGCGCTCTGGATGGTGAAGGAGCCCGCGGGATCGAGGAAGAGGAAGGCCGTGGTGGCCACACTGAGCACGGTGCTCAGGAGGCCGGGCCCCAGCCCGCCGTACCAGGCGCTGCCCATGACCGCGGGGATGTAGAGGACCATGACTCCCCGCACCAGGAACGGCTTGACGAGGAAGATGAGGAGGGTGGTCGCCCCCGTGAGGGCGAGGGCCACACCATAGCGCAGTAGCACCGACCGCGGAGACTTCATCTCTTCACTCGTGCGCTAAGGTGCAATTCGCGTGCCACCCCCTCAATTTGTACCAAAAGCACACCTCCGGGTCGGATTGAGCCCCAAGCAGACATTCGGGGATACCCATGAGTAGCTTTCAGGGAGGCCCCCCGATGGTGTGCCGGGGCGTGGGGCGGTAGCACAGCGGCCGATGTGGGATGATCGGCTCCAG
Organism: Planctomycetota bacterium; assembly: GCA_016200125.1. The sequence continues at coordinate 1,825 of JACQFK010000529.1, read as the reverse complement.
GAGCTTCTCGCGTTCCGCCGCGCTCAAGGCCACGTCGACGTCCCCCGGAACTGGGTGGAGAACCCCGGGCTCGCCCGCTGGGTGGTCAACCTGCGCCGCCAGATCCGGACGGGCCGCCTGCAGGCGGCGCGCTTCCACCGCCTCGAAAAGGAGAACATCTCCTGGCCCAGTGCCGCCGAACGGCGCCGCGCGAGGGATGCCGAGTGGGAGCGGAGCTGCGACGCGCTCCGGACCTTCGTGGCCGCACAGGGTCACGCCGACCTGCCTTCCCATCACGAGCTTGGAGCCTGGGCGGCCCGTCAGCGCCACCAGCTCCGGACGGGCCAGCTCCGCGAGGACCGGCGCAAGCGGCTGTCGGACCTCGGGATCGGCTGGCCGTGCGAGCGCGGCCGCTCGAGGACCCGCGACCGCGACTGGGACCGGATGTGCGACGCGCTGGCCGCCTTCCGCCGCGATCACGGAGACTGCCGCGTTCCGAAGGAGTGGCCGGAGCATCCGAAGCTGGCCCGCTGGGTGGTCCGCCAGCGCCACCTGATGCGGAACCGCTCGATGCGGCCGGACCGCCTCCGCCGCCTGGAAGAACTGGGGATGGGAGCGCGGCTCGACCGTGCCGCTGAAGGCCGGGTCTCTCCGGGGCGCCGCGAGCGCGCCTGGCGCCGGATGATCGAGGCCCTCGCCGAATTCAAACGCTCCCAGGGACACGGGTCCGTTCCGCGGCGCTGGCCGCAGGATCCGGCGCTCGCCCGCTGGGTCAGCCATCAGCGGGACCTGCGCCGTCGCGGGCGTCTCCCGGCCGACCATCTCCGCGAGCTGGAGGCCCTGGGCTTCGAGTGGATCGGGAGCCGGACGCTGGAGACGGATCGCGACTCCGCCTGGGAGCGGCAGTTCTCGCGCCTGGTCGCCTACCGCCTCGAGCACGGAGCCTGCGACGTCCCTGCGCGCTGGGAGCAGGATCCGGCGCTCGGCCGCTGGGTGATCGCCCAGCGTTCGCTCCGGAGGGCCGGGAGGTTGAGCCACGATCGCCTCCGGCGGCTGAGCAGCGTCGGCTTCTCCTGGGACGGAAACGCGGCGCCCGCCGCCCGTCGAGGGACTGTTGCGACATGATTCATGTTCCGCCGTTTTGGATTCGGTCGCATCTGTGGGCATATCAGCTGGTTCGTACGCAGAAGTAGCGCATAGTCCAAGGGCCTTCGGGCCAAGAGCCGCCCCGCTTCAATTTGCAAACCGTTCGTCTCCAGCCAATACCGCACGATCCCCCCTCACCGGTTTCCATCGTGGCATGGAGCTTGCTTTTTCAGGGCTCCGTAGAAGTTCCGGCATGAAGTTGTCCGCGGGGGACGCTGGGGTTCACGATCGAACGGCAACGAAGAAGGAGATGACGACCATGGCGAGTGGGAACGGAGTGTGGGGAGCCCTGAAAGGGGCCCTCGGGGGCCGCGACAAGGCGACGCTGCAGCGATGGCTGTTCGTGTGGCTGATCCTGGTGGCCGCGGGATGGTTCTGGCTGATCCCGACCTACGTGACGGCCCAGGACAAGAAGGAGGAGGCCAAGCCGACGGCCGCGCCCGAGATGGCGAAGCCGGCGGAGGCCCCGAAGCCCGCGGAGCAGGCCCCGGCGGCGCGCAACGACCCCAACGGCGGCAAGACCGGCGACGTGACGATCCTCTCCGAGGTCAACGTCGCGGATCCCGGGGCGGCGCCCGATCCCAAGGTGATCACGGATCCGAAGGCCTATAACGACGCCAAGAAGGAGTACGACGAGAAGAAGAAGGCTTTCGATGAGTTCACCGAGCTGAACAAGAAGGAGCCGCTGGCCTCCAAGCTG
>JACQFK010000528.1 GCA_016200125.1 Planctomycetota bacterium | reverse complement strand
GCCCCCGGCGCGGGAGCCGGGGTCTTCGGCGGCTGCGCCGTCGTCGAGCCGGCGTCGTCCCCCGGCGCGGGCGCGGCCGGGGGCGCGACGCGGCCGCGGAACAGGAAGACGGCGACGATCACGATGAAGACCAGCACCGCCCCCGCAGCTCCGAACAGGAGGACGGGATTCCGGCGGGCCGGAGCGGGAGCCGGCGGAGGAGTCGCCAGAGGAGCGGTGACCTTCCGGAGGGCGCCCGAGGTCGACGAGTTCTTGCGGTTGACGGCGGTGGTCCGCTTGAAGGTCTGGTTCTTCGCGGATTCCGGCGCGCAGGTGCTGCAGAGAATCCGCTCGCCGATCCGGAAGGCCTTGCCCTTTTCAAGGTCCAGATCGGAGATGCGCTTGCTGCACTGGACGCAGTAGAAGATCGCTCTTCCCATCAGAAGTCGCCCGCCGGAAGTATACCCCCCTTTCCCCCGCCCGATCGAATCGGGTCCCAAATTGTTGGACGCCGGCGGCGCCCCGGGTCAGGGCGGCTTTTTGTGGAGCGCGCCGGGGACCTTGTCTAAACTCCTCTCATGACCAAGCCACGACTCAAGCTCGGCTTCGACAACTACTCCATCCGGGCGCTCAACTGGAAGGCGCCCCAGCTGCTCGACTACGCCGCCTCGCTCCGGCTCGACAGCGTCCTGTTCTCCGACCTCGACGTCTACGAAAGCCTCTCGGACGACTATCTCCGCGGGGTCAAGGCGAAGGCGGACGATCTCGGGATCGAGATCCAGGCCGGCACCGGCGGGATCTGCAAGGCCTCGTCCTTCTTCAACGGCAAATGGGGCCCGCCCGAGAAGCTGCTGCGCACGACGATCCGCGTGGCGAAGGCGCTCGGATCGCCGGTCGCCCGCTGCTTCCTGGGCTGGACCGAAGACCGCAAGGGGCCCGACGGCATCTGGGGGCACATCCGCAGCGTGATCCAGACCTGCAAGAAGCTGCGGAGCTACGCCCGCGACTGCGGGGTCAGGATCGCCGTGGAAAACCATGCCGGCGACATGCAGTCGCAGGAGCTCTACTGCCTGATCCAGGAGGCGGGCCCGGACTACATGGGCGCCACCATGGACTCGGGCAACGCCGTCTGGGCGCTCGAGGATCCCGCGGCCACCACGCTCGAGATCCTGGGCCCCGTCGCGCTCTCCGCGGGCATCCGGGACTCGGCGGTCTGGGAAACCAAGGACGGCGCGGCCTCGGGCCCCGAAGCCCTACCGCGTGCAGAAAGGCGTCAAGGCCGAACAGGCCTGGCAGAAGCTGCAGCTGGAGAAGAGCATCCGCTACTGCAAGGACGTGATCGGGCTGGGTCTGAGGAAGTAACTACTTCTTCTTTACGACGACCGGCTGCACCCACGCGCACTGCAGGTCGGTCTTCTCATAGCCGTTGGGATGGGGCTTCGTCGACACGATCGTCGCGCGCACGTAGAGCTCGTCGCCGCCGAACTTGTAGACCGCCGACGCGCCCATCGTCTCCTGGAGCACTTCCCCCGTCTTGCCGCCCTCTTTCGTCCCGATGAACTTCGTCGTGTAGCCGACGCCGTCCTCCACCAGGATCTTCACCGAGAGCGACTCCTTCGTCGCCTCGATCTCCTCGAGCACGACGCCCGACGTCGCGTAGAAGTACCCGCGCAGCATCGCCTCGGTCAGCGTGTCCGGGTTGAGCGAGTCCGCGCGCACCATGACCCAGCCGCGGCCCGGGTTGGCGACCGCCTGGTCCTTCTGGTAGTTGTGGGCGTCGTCGGTCGCGAAGGCGTAAAGCGGGGGTCCGCCCAGCTTGCCGAGGCGCAGCGACAGGACGTAATCCCAGAGCTGCTCCATCGAGAGGTGGTCCTTGTCGCCGTAGTTCCGCACGCCGCGGTGGCCGTTGTAGACCTCGAAGAAGCGCTCGCCGAACACCTGGGCGATCTCGTCGGGAGTCACGCCCCAGCCGAAGTTGGGATGGTTGAGGTGGAGCAACACCGGCCGGCCGGACTTCTTCGCCTCCTCCTCGACCGCGGCGACCGTCCGCTCGAGGACGTCGCGGACCGAGCCGCCCGCGGGGGCGGGGATGAGGTGGACGTGATTGATCGCCCCGTGATGGATGGGCTTGTCGACGAGCTTCCCCTGCACCTTCTCCAGGAACTTGTCGGTGATCTCCTCGCCCGGCACGAAGATGAACTTGTCGGCCACCTCGAAAGTCTTGCGGAGCTCAGCCAGCGTCTTCAGCTTCATCTCCTTCGCCCCGGACTTCTCGCGCGTCACGACCGACGCCGCGCCGAACTTCTTGATCAGCTCCTCGACGTGATCGGGCGTCGCCTCGAAGCGCCCCGTGCCGATCTTCCGCCACTTCTCCCCTTCGAGCAGGATGTTGTGGTCGGAGAGCACCAGGAACTGGTAGCCGTGCGACTTGTACCAGTCGGCGATTTTTTCGGGCGCCGCGTCGCCGTCGCTCCAGAGCGAGTGGGTGTGGGTGTTTCCCTTGTACCACTGCTTCGCGGCGCCGCCCGTGCCCGCGACGCCGGGGCCGCCCGCCGCCAGCGTGAGCCCCAGCGCGGACGCGAGGGTCAGGACGAAGAACGCCCGTCCCGGGTCGCCCATGTCAGGACCTTTCAAAGACTTTGCGGCCGCCCTTCCAGGTCTGGAGCAGCGTGATCCGGTCCCGCTCCCGATCGAACAGCGCCAGGTCGGCCGGGGCGCCCGGGGCGAGCCCCCGCCCCGCCTCCAGCCTCATCGCCAGCGCGGGCCGCGTCGACGCCATCTCCCAGGCTTCGCCCGGATCCGTCAGCCCCGCGCGGATCAGGTGCTCCACGCTGCGGATCAGCATCCGGACCGAGCCGGCGAGCAGCTTGGGATTGGACGCCAGGTGGAGCTTCCCGTCCCGGGTCAGCACGACTTTTCCGCCGATGTGGGTCTGGTACTTCCCGGGCTTCAGGCCCGACAGATAGACGGCATCGCTCGCCAGCATCGCGTTGGGACCTTTGACGCGCATCACCGTCTTGATCACGGCGTCCGGAAGATGGAAGCCGTCGGCGATGATGCAGGCGGCCAGGGCATCCTGCGCCAGCTGCTCCCAGATGTAGTTGGGGTGGCGCGGGAGGACCAGGTGGGATCCGTTCCCGAGATGGGTCGACATCGACGCGCCCGCCGCCACGGCCTCCCTGATCTGCTCGGGCGTCGCGGCCGTGTGTCCGATCGAGACCGTCACTCCGGACGCCACGCAGCGCCGGATAAAGGGGATCGCCCCCCGCCACTCGGGCGACAGGGTGATGAGCCGGATCCTGCCCCCCGACGCCTTCTGCCAGCGCTCGAACTTCTTCCAGTCGGGCGCGCAGACGTGGCGGCGGTCATGGGCGCCCCGAGGCCCGTCCTCCCCGGCGATGAAGGGCCCCTCGAGGTGGATGCCCGCGATCCCGGTGGCCGCGTCGTCGTCGCGCTCGCAGGCCCGGCGGATGGCGCCGACGCAGGCCTCGATCGCGTCGCCGGAGTTGGTGATCACCGTCGCCAGGTACGAGGTGACGCCTTCGGACCAGAGCTCGCGCGTGACGCGGCCCGGAAGATCGTCCGGGACGGGGAGCGTGTTGAAGTCGAGGCCGCGGAAACCGTTGATCTGGAGATCGACGAGGCCGGGGGCGAGGTAGGGTCCGCTTCCGCCGTCCCGGACGGAGGCGATCGCGTCGCCCTTCAACGCGATCGAGATCCCCTCTCCCGACTTGTAATGGCGGCCCGCAAGAACCCCGCCGAAGGCCGGGCGAAGGCGGGTCACAGCAGCACCGGCGCGCCGCTCTTGGAGGACTCGTAGAGGCCCTCGATCAGACGCACCGCGCGGCGGCCGTCCTCGCCCGACACGCGCGGCGGCCGGCCCTCTTCGATCGCGGCCAGTACGTCGAGGATCTGCCGCTGGTGCATCTTGAAGCTCGAGAGCAGCGGCCCGCGCACCGCCGCGCTCGCCTGCGAATCGCCGAACTCGGGCTTCGGAACCCCGGGCACCGTCCAGTGGACGATCGACGCGCCGTCGAGCTTGACCGTCCCCTTCTCCCCGTAGAGGTTCAGGCAGGGCGTGAAGCCCGGCTGGATCGAGGTCGAGGCAATGATCGTGCCGAAGGCGCCGCTTTCGAAGGTGACGATCGCCAGCGCGAGGTCCTCCGCCTCCATCCGGTGCGTCTGGGTGGCGATGCGCCCCATCACGCTCTTCGCCGGCCCCGCGAACCAGAGCAGGAGATCGACCGAGTGGATCCCCTGGTTCATGATCGCCCCGCCGTCGGTCGCGATCTTGCCGCGCCAGTCGGCCGAGTCGTAGTAGGCCTGGTCGCGGAAGTAGGGACAGGACACCTCGGCCAGCAGCATCTTCCCGATCGCGCCGGAATCGAGCACCCGCTTCACCGCCTCATGCTGATCCTCGAAGCGGCGCTGCGACACCACGCCGATCGTCAGCCCTTTCGACCCGGCCGCCGCCAGCAGCTTGTCCGCCTCGGCGGTCGTCATCGCCATCGGCTTCTCGACGAGGATGTGCTTCCCGGCCTGCAGCGCCTCCAGCGCGATCGCGGAATGACTGCCGCTCGAGGTCACGATGTCGACGAGGTCGACGGCCGGATCGCGCAGCAGCTCCCGGTAGTCGGTGGTCCAGCGGCACTTCTCGCGCTCGCCGACCTTGCGGGCCTTCTCCGCGCTGCGCGAGTAGACGCCCGCCACGCGGGCGTGTCCGATCTCCTTGATCGCCCCGAGATGCTGGTCCGCGATGGAGCCGCTTCCGATGACGGCGATGGCCCGGGTCTTCATGAAAGGATCTTTTTCAGCCCCGCCAGCGTCTGCTCGGTGCCCTGCATCGGCGTGCCGCCCGGGGGCGTGTAGCGGGTCTCGAGCGTGTAGAGGCCCGCGTAGCCGTCCTTCTCGAGCGCCGCGATCTGCTCGCGCAGGGGCGTCTTCCCCTGGCCGATCGGGACGCAGGCCGACTTCCCGTCCTTGCCCGGGACGGAGTCCTTGAGGTGGACGTGGGCGAAGAGCCCCTTCACCTTCTCGTAGCCTTCGGGCCAGCAGCTGCGGCCGCCGTAGTTCTCGTTCCCAGGGTCCCAGAGGACGCGCATCGCCGGGCTGCCCACCCGGCGGACGATCTCCGCGACCTCCTCGGCGTAGCCGCCGTTGCAGGCGTTCTCGTTCTCCTGGAGCAGCAGCACGCCCTCCTTCTCGGCGACGGCGGCCGCCTTCTTGAGGTGCTCGACGATCTCGGCCATGTACTTCTTCGGATCCTTCTCGCGCCAGAACGAGAAGATGCGGATGCTCTTCGTCCCCAGCTTCTTCGCGATCGCGATGGCGCGGGGAAGCTTCTTCATGTGGGTCGGGAGATCCTCCTCCTTGTTGCCGAAGAGGTCGCCCGAATCGACGGGCCGCGCCGGATCGAGCGCGCACTTGAAGAGCGGCGACGCGATCGCCGAGACCTTCAGGCCGCGCCGGTCGATCTCCCGCTTCGCGCGGTCGACGTCCGCGTCGGACAGGTTCGAGACGTTGGCGCCGTCGACCATGCGGATCTCGACGTGCTTGAAGCCGTTGCGGACCGCCCAGTCGAGGGCTTCGACCAGGTTGCCCGAGACTTCGTCGGTGAGGACGCTGAGACGATCGAGAACGGAAGCCATAGAATCCGCCTGGGAAAAATGAAAACCCGCTCCGCAGACCCGCCTACTATACGGTGCCCGCAGGGGCTACGGAAGTGAAACCGGGCCCGAGCCGTAGTAGGCGCCCGTGGAGGTCCGCAGGAAGCCGCCGTCGTCGTCCGGCGAGGTCGACGTCGTGCCGGAGCCGCCGTTGGTGACCCCGTCCGCACGGTTGTCGTGGTAGTGCGTCGTGCCGTCGTCCGTGGGCCCGAAGAGCAGCGCGATGACGCCCGAGGAGGCGTAGGCGACCACGTGGGGCTTGTTGGCGGCCAGGAGGAAGTACTCGGCCCGGTTGTCCTGGTAGTGGCCCCAGGTGTTGTCGCAGGTCTTCATCACCGTGTTGCCGACCGGCATCTGCCAGAGGATCCCGCGGCGGCCAGTCACCGCCCACATCTGTCCCAGGTAGGTCCGGTAGCGGTCGAAGTCCGACGCGTCCCACCAGCTGGCGCCGCCGTCGCCGTAGATGGCCTGCTTGAATCCCGCGTCGCGGTCCGAGGGGTCGTGGAACAGGAGCTCGAAGCTCGCCCCCAGCGCGTTGAAGTACCCGCCGGTCCGGTTCGCGTGGACGATGGGATCGAGGTTGTTCAGGATGAGATCTCCCCCCGCGCCCCAGTGCGAGGCGTGGAGCGCCAGCACGGCCTTCGGCGCGTAGAGGTCGCGCAGGTGGACCAGCGCCTGGGCGAAGCCCGGAAGGTTGTTGTGGTACGCGGAAACGTCGGCGAAGCCCGACGCGGCGACGGAGACGGCGATGACCGAGGGATCGTCGCCGTGCACGTTCTGGCAGAAGCCCCAGAAGTCGGGCTCGATGTGGACGATGACCGTCTTGTCGTACTGGCCGCATTTCTGCATCAGCAGTTTGTAGTCCGCGAAATAGGCGTTCATGGTGGCGCCGTTCTGCAGCTTGGGATCGGGATTCTCGCTGCCGACGTTGGGGCTGGAGCCGCGGAGCTGGTAGTAGTCGAACACGGGGATCATGCCGGCGCCGAAGCTTGCATTCATATAAAGCAGCGCGAACTCGCCGGCGGGGGCGTTCCAGGTGGACCAGCCCGAGCCGGTGTTGACGCCTCCCGAGAGATACTGGTAGCGGTAGCCCCAGGGGACTCCGGAGGCGTTCGGCCAGGTAAGGTCGAAGTTGCCGAGGCCGACCGCCACGTGGGCCGGCAATCCGGCGGGAACCGCGCCCGTG
>JACQFK010000523.1 GCA_016200125.1 Planctomycetota bacterium | reverse complement strand
GGTCCACATCAGCGAGATGTCGTGGACCAAGCGCATCAACCATCCGAGCGAAGTGATGACGATCGGGGAAGAGGTCGAAGTCGCGGTGCTCGCGGTCGACATGGAGAAGCAGGAGCTGTCGCTCGGGCTCAAGCAGACCGAGGCGAATCCTTGGGATTCGGTCGATGAGCGCTATTCGGTGGGCCAGAAGGTCGCCGGCAAAGTGCGCAACACGACGAGCTACGGCGCCTTCATCGAGCTGGAAGACGGCATCGACGGCCTGCTCCATATCAACGACATGTCGTGGACGAAAAAGGTCGTCCATCCGATGGAGGTCGTGAAGAAAGCGGAGAAGATCGACGTGCTGGTCCTTTCCGTCGACAAGGAGAAGAAGCGCATCGCGCTCGGCCTGAAACAGCTCCACCAGAATCCGTGGGACACCGTATTCCAGGAGCGCTACAAGGTCGGCAACACGGTGACCGGCAAGATCACGAAGCTCGTCAGCTTCGGAGCCTTCGTCGAGCTCGAGAAGGATCTCGAGGGCCTGCTGCACATCTCGAAGATGGACAAGGAAGTCGAGACCGCGGGTCTCGCGCCCGGCGACATCGTCGAGGTGAAGGTGGTCAAGCTGGAGCCGGCCGAGGGCAAGATCGGCCTGGCGCTCAGCAAGATCATCGAGAAGGCGAAGGTGAAGGAGGGCGCGCCCCCCGCGGTGCCGCCGCCTCCTCCCGCCGCCCCGCCGGCGTAGTTCTCACGCAGAACCGAAAAGCCCCGGCCGCAAGGCCGGGGCTTTTTTTGTTCACCCCCAGGCGGCGAGCCGCTCCGGCGTGAGGACGATGCGCTCGCGCGACACCCTGTCCCAGGACCACTTCGGGACGAGGCAGGCGGGCGTCGCGTCGCCTTCTCCGAGGCCCGACCAGCCGGCCAGCACGCCGATGATCCGCTCGGGAGGGATGCCCCGCGCGCGGAGCGTCGCGATCTGCGCGTCGCCGAAGCGCTTCGCCAGGCGCTTGCCGTCTGTGCCGACCACGAGCGGGACGTGTCCATAGGCGGGCGTCGCCGCTCCGAGCGCGCGGTGAAGGAGGATCTGCCGCGCCGTCGAGGGGATCAGGTCGTCGCCGCGGACCACCTCCGTCACGCCCTGCGCGAGATCGTCGGCGACCACCGCGAGCTGGTAGGCCGGCTGCTCGGGAGATTTCGCCACGACGAAGTCGCCCACCGTGGCGGCGACGTCGATCGATTGTTTCCTGTAGAGGCGGTCTTCGAACTCGACGCTCCCCGGCTCGACGCGCAGCCGCCAGGCGATCCCGGGGCCTCCGAAGTCGCGGCAGGTGCCGGGGTAGCGGGGCTCCTGGTCGCCTTCGTGGGGCGCGCTCCGGGCGGCGGCGATGTCCCCCCGCGTGCAGCGGCAGGGGTAGACTTTGCCGGCCAGCTTCGCGAACACGTCGCGGTAGAGCGCGCGCCGTTCGCTCTGGACCGCGATCTCCCCGTCCCAGTCGAAGCCCAGCCAGCGGAGATCGTCGATCATCCTGGGGACCACGCCCTCCCGGACCCGGGGCGTGTCGAGGTCCTCGACGCGGAGGAGCACGCGCCCGCCCTGCGCCCGGGCGGAGAGCCAGGCCCAGAGGAAGCTGCGAACGTTCCCCACGTGGAGCGAGCCGGTGGGGCTCGGGGCCAGGCGTCCGACGACGGTTTTCGGAATGGCGATGCGTCAGTCTAGCACTCCGGGCGGCGTATTCAATAAGGGCGGGGGATCCGGATAGCCTCCTCTGCCCCGGCCGTTGTGAGTACATAGTTGGAGAACGGGTCCGTGAAACGAATCTTCATCCTGCTCGTCATCGCCGCCTCGGCGGGGGATCGGCCGATCTCCGCCCAGGCGGGCAAGAAGGAAGCCGCCGCCCTCACCGAGTGGTTCCAGTTCCGCGGTCCCAACCGGGACGGCGTCTCCACGGAGACCGGGCTCCTGCAGGAGTGGCCCTCCGGCGGCCCGCCCCAGCTCTGGAAGACGCCCGGCATCGGCACCGGTTACTCCGCGCTTTCCGTCGCAGGCACCCGCGGCTTCACGATGGGGGAGGCGGGCGGCAAGTCCTTCGTCGTCGCCCTGAACCTCGCGGACGGCAAGGTGCTCTGGAAGGCCGAGGTGGGGAAGGGGGGCGATCCCGACAACCGCGGCGCGGGGCCGCGCTCCACGCCGGCGAGCGACGGCACGCTGGTCTTCGCCCTCAGTCAGTACGGGGAGATCGCCTGTCTCCAGGCCGCCACCGGCAAGCCGGTCTGGCAATCGAGCATGAGCAAGTTCGGCGGCAACATGCCCGGCTGGGGCTGGTCGGAGTCTCCGCTCCTCGACGGCGGCCAGGTGATGTTCACGCCGGGCGGCTCCGTGGTCGCGCTGAACAAGATGACGGGCGCGCCGATGTGGCAGACGAAGATCAAGGGCGGCGCCCACTACGCGTCGCTCGGCGTGGCCGACATCGGCGGCGTCCGCCAGTACCTCGTCTTCAACGACCAGATCGTGGCCGGCCTCGCCGCGAAGAACGGCGCGCTGGCGTGGAGCGCCGACCGCCCGGGCAAGACCGCGATCTGCTCGACGCCCGCCTACAAGGACGGCATGCTCTTCGTCTCCTCGGGCTACGGCGTGGGCCACACCGCGTTCAAGGTCGCCGGCGCGGGCGGCCGCTTCCAGGTCCAGGAGGCATACTCGGGCAAGGAGCTGGAGAGCCATCACGGCGGCTTCGTCATCTCGGGCGATCACGTCTACGGCACGGGCCAGGCGGCGCTGGTCTGCCTCGATCTGAAGACCGGCAAGGTCGCCTGGCAGGGCCGCTCGGCCGGCAAGGGATCCATCACGCTGGCCGACGGGCACCTCATCCTCCGCGGCGAAGGCGGCGGCGTCTCGCTGGTCGAAGCGTCTCCGACCGCCTTCAAGGAAAAGGGGACCTTCAACCTTCCCAAGAGCGGCGGCCAGGGGGCCTGGTCCTATCCCGTGGTCGCCGGAGGCAAGCTGTTCCTCCGCGAGTTGGACAGCATGATCTGCTACGACCTCAAGGGGAAGT
>JACQFK010000519.1 GCA_016200125.1 Planctomycetota bacterium | reverse complement strand
GGCGGCGGCGCCGGACGCACGGCGGTTTCCCGTTTGGGCGGCGGCGGGGGGGGCGGAGGAGGAGCCGGCGCCGGCGCCGGCGGGGGAGTCGCGCGGAGGACGGTCTCCCGATTGACCTTGACGGCCGGGAGCGGGCCTGCCGAAGGGTTGTTCGCCACCTGCAGGGCGCCGACGAGCTGCGTCAGCCGCGAGCGGAGCCGGATCCGGGCCGAGTCCGCGGCCTGGGTGGCGCCGTGGTCCCGGTCGCGGTTCAGCTTCAGGAGCTTCAGATGCTCCTCCGCCTGCCGGAGATTGCTGTCCGTCTCGTTGACCTCGGGACGGATGAGCCAGGCCGCCATGCCGCCATCCAGGTCCAGCCCCTCGCCGGGCTGGAGGGCGATCTCCATGGCGTTGAGGAGGCTGAAGAGCCGCTCGGGCTCCATCGGAAGCGCCTCGTTGCCCAGGAAGAGGAGGGGTTTGCCGCCGGTGTTCTGGAACCTGAATCGGGCCGACTCGACGCCCGTTTCGAGCCGCGAGAGCGTGAGTTCCACGCTCCGGCGAAGCGTCTTCAGCGCCTCCGAATCCCAGACCCCCTCGGCTTCCGCGTCGATCCGCGCGAGCCCGTTTCGGAGCCGGTCGACGAATGTGCTTCCGTCCGCCATCTGCAGGCAATCGTACCCCAAAAAGCGGCGCCTGCCAATTCCGGGGGCAGGCTTGACCGGGGGCGCAGGGTTGAGTCGCAGCCTTCTCGTGATTGCCCGCCGCCCCGCCTCCTGCTCTAATATCCTTGCGGACACCCAGGCGCCCCTGCTCGGCGCCGCGATGCATGTTCTGGGGGCCAGCCGACACCGGATTGAAGTCGTCCCCGACGGACCTTCGACCGGAAGCCGACGGGCCGTCGACGTCCGCCGACGGTCCGGGACGCTTTTAGGAGGGCCAACCCATCGACCCCAAGCTCGCAAGCCTTGCTTCCCGGCTTCGGACGAATCTGTCCCGTCACCGCCAGTCCATCATCATCGCGGCCGTCGTCCTTGTCCTCGCGGGGATCGCCTTCCTGTTCTGGTCGCAGAAGAAAGCGCAGGAGTACGACGAAACGTTCCGGAAAGGCATGACCGCGTGGAAGGAGGGACAGGCGGAGCGCGCCCTCGTGGAATGGCGAAAGGCGGCGCAGGCCGATCCTCGAGACCCGGAGCTTTGGGTCCTGATCAGCCGGGCCGAACTCGTCGTAGGTCGAGCCGACCGCGCCTCCGAGGCCTGGGAGGAGGCCCTGCGCCGCGAGCCGGGCTACAAGGCGGCCCTCTTCGAACGGGGCAAGGAAGGGCTCGCCCGCCACCTCACCCGGCGGCTGCGGCCGCCCGTGGACGGGCTCGCGGGCTGGCTCCCGCTGGATCTGGAAGCCATCGGGCGTCTGGAGGGCGGGGCCGAAGAACTCCGCCGGATTCAGGCCGATCTGAGGGCGGGAGCGGGAACCGCTCCGGAGTTTGCGCAGTTTTTCCGGGGCGTTTTCCATCTCCTGGAGGGGCGTTACCGGGAGGCCCCGCCGCTCCTCCAGGCCTACACGGACCTCAACGGCTGGGATGCGTCCGCCCTCGCGATCCTCGGAATCGCCGGCCACTACGGGGGGCTTTCGAAAATCGCCGAGAAGGCGCTGTCGGAGGCGCTGGCCCTGCGGAAGGAGAAGCTCTGGCTCAAAGTTCGGGCGGAAACGAGGTACCTGCAGGGAAACTACGAGGCCGCCCGCGCGGACTATCAGGAGGCGGGCTTGGAGAAGGAGGCGGAACCGCTCTTCGCGCGCCGCATCCCGTTCCAGGGGCTGATCCTCTGGCTCAGGGCCGATGCCGGACTGGAAATGACCGGCTCCAACGTTTCGCGCTGGGCGGACCAGTCGGAGGGCAAGCACGATGCGACGATCAAGGAGCGCGCCACCGGGCCTCAGGTGACCGCCTCCGCCGTCCACGGCCGTCCCGCGGTCCTCTTCAGCGGAGAGAACGACGAACTGCGTCTGCCCGATGGTTTTGAGGATTTCAGCGCGGGCCTGAGCGTCTTCGTCGTCGGGGAGACGCCGGCGGACCCCTCCTGGTCCTTCCTCGATCTGGCGACCGCGGGAACGGGAACCAGCGGCATGAAGATCCACTTCGGGCGCCGGCAGGATTCGGAGAAGCTCGTCTACTCGGTCGAGGACGTGGAGGTTCAGAGGAAACCCTTCGTCGACGGCATGGAGCCGGCCAAAGGCTTCGAGGGGCTCAGCGCCGTGCAGGACCCTTCGAAAGCGGTCCGGTTGTACAAGCGGGGGCAGCCCCTGGCCAGCGGGACGCTGCTGCTCCCGCGGAAAACCGTCCGGACCATCAACCGGGTGGGGGCCGCCTACAAGGGGCAGCTGGCCGAGATCCTGCTCTACAAACGAAGCCTTTCGGAGCTGGAACGGCTCGGAGTGGAGGCGTATCTCCAGGACCGGTACTTCTCTGAGGGAGCCGGGACGGAAAAGCGCTGATCCCGGGAAGAAGATCGGGCGGGCTCCAGGGCGGCGCCCCGTCCTGGTTCCGATAGGTCTCCATGAAGAACCGGTTGACGTAGATCGCGGCTTTGGGGCCGTCGCCCCAGTAGACCCAGAGCAGCACGGGCGCGCCCGGGACCAGGTGGGGCATCGCGGCCTCCGGATGCCAGTCCGGCGCCGCCCCGACATTGACCCGGATATGGGTGATGTCGGTCTTGCCCTTCAGGATCCTGCCGACCTTGATGATCCCGATCTTCCTGCCGGCATCGACCTTCTCGACCGTCCCTTCGGCGATCACCTGGAACGTGCCGTTGAACTGATCGAGCGGGCAGACCAGGGTATCGATGTAGGGGTGGACCTGCGCGGAGGCGGCCAGGAGGATCAGGGCGATCAGCCGCGGGGAAAGGCATCGCCTGGAGACGGAAGGCAGGATATCGCCCCAGGCCGAGCCAGACAAGCCCTTCTCGTCCCCGCTCCCCAGGAGAATCCGCCACCTGTTCTCGCGCGTCAGCGGCGGATAGTCGAAAGGAACGGGTGCAAAGGGGGGGGAAGGGGGGGCGCGGGGAGGAGGGCGGCGGGGGAGGCAGGCTGGTCCCCGGCGAGTCGGCGGAAGGCCAGGGCAGCAATCAGATAGAGACAAGCCGCGATCATCAGCACCACGTTGAACCCCAGGAACTGGGCGATGAAGATGCTCATCGTCGAGCCGAGCACCGTGAAACCGGAGTTGATCCCCCAAGCCCACGCCACCGCGTTGGGAGAGCGGCCGCCGACCAGCGCGAGTCCCGAGGGAAAGAAGACGCCCAGACAGATCCCGATCGGCGTCAGAATCGCCGCCGAGAAAGCCACTCGCGCCGCAAAGGGCGCCTGAACCACGAGATTCAACAGCGCCGTGCCGGCGGCTACGAGCGCAGCGAGATAGAGCACCACCAGGATCGAAAGGATCTGGATCATTCGGGTCTCGTAGCCCGCCCAACGGATGAACCTCTCCGACAGCAGGCTGCCCACCCCCGTCGCGATCAGGATTGTCGCCAGCGTCACCGAGATCGAGTAGATGGGACTGCCCAGCGCCAGGGTGAACCGCTGCATCAAGGTGATCTCGATGAAGATGAACCCGGCTCCCAAAGCGGCAAAGTAGAGCACGAAGGGGATCTTCTTTCCGCGGGGGAACCAGGGCTGACCGTCGGTCCGCGCCAGCCGGAGCGGGAGAAAGATGAAGACCAGGATGAAGATGATCGACTGGACCACGATGAACGCCTGGACGTGAAACGCCGTCAACCCGCCGCCGGCATGTCGGTACTTCAGGGTGTCGGTCAACTGGAACCTATAGTACTTGTAGAAGAATGGATTGTCGTCGTGGACGACCGAGATGTCGGCCCAATAATCGGCGATCAATTTCTTTTCGAATCCCTGACGGTAAGCCGCGACGGCCACATCGAAGGGATTGGCGGTTTTCTCGTTCTTGACGGCGCTCGGAGAGTAGACCAGCCCCACGTCGTGCGCCTCGAAGTAGGCGTAAAGCTTCTTCTCCTCGTCGAACGTGAAGGGGGTGCGTTTCACCAGCATCATTGCCCAGCCGGCATCCCGTCCGATGATGACGTGCCGGCCCGGATCCTTTGCGCCGCTGTTGCGAAGCGCTTCGAGCGCCATGATGAAAAGTCTCAATGTCTCGCGCGGCCGCTTCTCGTGCTCCAGCCACCGGTTGAAGTTGATGATGCCGTTTGGGCTCAAGATCCTCAAATAGTCGACGATGGCCTCATGGGTGTACAGGTAGTTCTCCGCGAACGCGTACGCCCCCGTAGACAGGGCCGCAAAGGTATCGATGCCGTTCAGGATGATGAGGTCATGGGCGCCGGTCGGGCGGTTGCGGACGAGGTGGCGGCCGTCGATGTTGTACACCTGCGTCCCACCTGCGGTATAGACGCGCCCGGAGTAGTCGTAGGCGATCCCTCCCGGGGACATGGCTTCATAGGTGGCGGGATTGATCTCCGCCCCGAGGATCTCCTTCGCTTGGTGGACGCCGGCCATGAACAGGTCTCGGCCCCCGCCCGAGCCGATAACGACGACCCGAGGCTTGTCGAGCACGACGTAAGGGCATTCCATAGGCTGGCTGAAGGGCTTGACCTGGCAGCCCTCCTTCCTCATCAACTCCTCGTCCAGCCCGAAGACCGGCGTCCCTGCCCGGTAACAGTTGGTGAAGTAGCTGAACTCCGGGGTTGGCTCGACGCAGATCTCGAAGACGCCGTAGCCTTCGCGGACCATGTAGGTCCGGATCGGAAGTCCCCGCATCCGATGGAGATCCGTTCGACCCAGGGGGTGCCACTTCCGCCAGACCTCCTGATACTCTTCCGGGGCGAATCTCCCTGGAATGTATTCCCAACCGATCTCCGGATCGACGGCATAGTCGGGTTCGGGCAGGCGGACCAGGACGCTTTCAACAAGGGCGAGCGCCAGAACTACTCCGACCAGCGCCTGCCTCGCGCGGGTCTTGAAACCGACGAGAAGGGCGGCCGGCGCCAGGGTGACGAGTGCCAGGACCACGAGCACACGGATGGGACCCCAGGCAGAAAGCAGGGCGAAAAACACAAGAGTGCCGAGCCCCGCGCCGGCGAGGTCCCAGAAGTAAAGCTTCCGGCTCTGGGCCGCGTCGGAGGAGAACACCAAGCTGATCAGGAACCCCACGGCAACGAACGGCAATGCGACTGCAAGATAGACCAGCGTCAGCGACAGGATGGTATTCCATTCATAGATCAGCTTCAGGGTGATCGGAATACCGGGGAGCAGTCGCGCGGTGGCCACGGTCAGGACGGAGACGGCGACCAGAACGAGCCCTGCGACCGTGTCGGGGGCGAAGCGCTGGATGCGCTTGCGGAGCAGGAGGTAAAGGTTGGAGCCGATTCCATAGCCCAGCAGGGCGAAGGAGATGACGACGTAGACCATGTGGCTGAAGGCCTTGAGACTGAGCATCAAAGCCAGGCAGAGTTCGGCGCTGATGGCCAGGAGGGATATGTAGAACACGGCGAACACCCGCAGTCGCGGATTTCCCGGTTCGGTTGTTGCCTGATTGGTCACGATTGGTTCATGAGACGTTGGGCATCAATGGAACACCAACCGTTCAAAACCGTCCAGTAGAAGTTGAGGGACGGCTCCCCTTCTGCAGTCATACTTCGATCCACCATGACCTCCACGCCGTCCCGCCGAGCGGGTAGTCGAAACGAACCGGTGCAAAGGGGGGGGGGAGGGGTGAGCTGGGGGCCAGGGAGAGAGATCCGACCGGCGTCATTCCGGTGTTCTCATTGGGAGTCCTTGAACCGGTTCTGTATTTCTTGCCGTTCCCCCGCATCGGGGAGTAGGGTGGCGGGAGAGTTGCCCGGTGGAGGATCTCCCATGAAACGCAGCCTGCGGCTCAGCTTCGCGCTCCTGCTCGCCCTCAGCCCCGCCCCCGTCGCCCGGACCCTCGCGATCGAGGACCCCGCGCGCGGGCTTCGCGCCACCTTCGACGCAACGGGCCTCCGCCTGCAGCCCGTCGAGGGAGGCTGGACCTTCCGGCTCGGCGCCGCCACGTTGGGCCGCGCGGGAAGCCCCTCTGCGGCCGCCGCCCCGGCCTCCGCCCCCCGGCTCGAGGGCGCCCGCGTCGTCTTCGACCACCCCTTGGGCCGCGAATGGTACGAGCCCGCGGCAGCGGGCATCGAGCAGTCCTTCCTCATCCCCGAGCGGCCGCCCGGCCAGGGCCTCCTCGAGATCGGCATGGAGGCCCGCGGCCTTGACCTCGCCTGCCGCAGCGTCGGCAAGGTCGCCTTTCGGGCCGACGACGTCCGCGTCCTCGAGCTCGGCGCGATCGTCGTCCGTGACGACGCCGGCTCGTTCCTCTCAGCCCGCTTCGGCGGCGACGGGGCGCGGGTGACGATCGAGATCGACGACCGCGGCGCGCGCTACCCGATCCTCGTCGACCCGCTTTTCGCCCCGCCTCCCCCCATCCCGGTCCCCGGCACCTGGTCCACCAACGGGAGCGTCAACGCGATCGTGCCAGGCGTGGCCGGCGTCGTCTACGTCGGCGGCAGCTTCTCGAAGGTGGGCGTGAACAGCGGCGGCGGCGCCTCAGTCAGCGCGACGACCGGCGCGCCCGACGTCACGATCCCCACGATCGGAGGGGCCGTGACCGCGGTGTCCGACGACGGCGCCGGAGGCTGGTTCATCGGCGGGACCTTCATGTCGGTCGGGAGCACGACCCGTCACCACATCGCCCACCTGCTCCCCGGGGGCGCCCTCGACCTCACGTGGAACCCCGATGCGGACGCCCCCCTGCGCGGCCTCGCGCGCGACGG
>JACQFK010000518.1 GCA_016200125.1 Planctomycetota bacterium | reverse complement strand
GTACCTGGGCCCTGCAGCGCCCGCGGAGGGCGGCGCCGTGAGGAACGATCCTCTCGTCAACGCCTCGCCCGACGAGTCGGCGAAGCTCGTCTCGGACATCCGCAAGGGCTCCCAGGACGCCTTCTCCCAGCTCGTCCGCCAGTACCAGGCCAAAGTCCGCTGCTATCTCGGGCGCTTCGTCCGGGGGGCGGACGTCGTCGAAGACCTCGCCCAGGAAACTTTCATCGCCGCCTACCGCAGCCTTCCGGGCTACAAGCAGCAGTCGAGCCTCGCGCTCTGGCTGCTGGGGATCGCGAGGAACCTCGCGCTCAAGCACCTCCGCGACGAGCAGCGGCGCCGCTCGCACGAAACCGAGTCCCTCGAGGCCGCGATCTCCCGCTGGACCGAGGAGCGGCTGGACGGGGACGAGGCCGGGGTGGACCGGCACGAGGAGGTGGTCGCGGCGCTGCGGACCTGCATGGACGGCCTTCAGAAGCACAGCGCCGGGATGATCCGGGACGCCTACTTCCGGGGGAGGACCGCCGCGGAGATCGCGCAGGAGAGCGGCAAGACCGAGGGGGCCGTCTGGGTCACGATGATGAGGATCCGGCAGACGCTTCGCGAGTGCATCGGGGCGCAGATCGCCCGGGCGGAGTCGCCGTGAACCCCGAGGAACTCTGGCTGCGCTTCCTGGCCGGCGGAACGCTCTCGTTCGAGGAGAAGCGGGACCTGCTCCGCGCCATGGAGGCCGATCCCGCGCTGCGCCGGACCTTCCTCGGCGACTCCGAGATCGACGGCCTGCTCCGGGCCGCCGGCGCGAGCGACCAGGACAACGAGAGCTTCGTCAAGGCCATCCGCGATTTCATCTCCGCCGAGAAGGACACCACGGGCTTCGTCAACCGGGTGGAATCCCGGATGGAGCGCGAGGGCATCCGGCCGGCGAAGGCGAGGGAGGCTCAGGAAAAGCCCGAGACGGCCCGCTCCGAAACCCCGGACAAAAAAATCCGGTCGGGTTTTGGAAATACGGAAATCATGCAATACAATTCGAAGCGTATACCCATGCCTGCCATCGTCGAACTGGAAGGGAGCGAGGAAGATTTCGCCCGGCTGCTGGTCTTTCACCGCATCATCAACAAGGACCAGCTGCAGAAGGCGCTCGAGGACCGCCAGGCGAACGTCGCCAAGGGCGGCGGGCTGGAGCCGCTGCGCGACACGCTCGTCCGCACGAAGACCGTCATCTCCCCGCTGATCTTCGACGTCCTCCGCGTGGCCTCGAAGGTGGTGGAGACCTGCACGAAGTGCAACGCGACGCATCACATCCACTACTATCACCCGCACTCCCGCTACTTCTGCCAGTTCTGCAAGGGACCCCTGCGGGTGGTCGACCCGGGGCAGTCGCTCAGGTGGCAGCCCGGCGAACTCATCCGCTCGGTCAACGAGATCAACGCGCCCCCCGAGCCGGCGAAGCCGCCCGGGGCTACTACTATAGAAAGGCTCGCGGTCAAGAAGCTGCCCGACGAGACGGTCTCCCCGCTGTCCACGGCGGACGAGACGATGCTCGACATGGGCGACACCCCGAGGACCTCGTCGCGGCCCCCGGCGGCCAAGGCGCCCGAGCCTCCGCCCCCGGCTCCCGCTCCGGCCCCGGCGTCGACCGGCTCCGAAGGCCTGCCGTCCTGGATGGACGAGAAGCCGGCCGCCGCGCTCCCGCAGGACGAATCGATGCTCGACCTGGGGATCACGCCCCGGTCGTCCTCCAAGCCCGCGCCGCTGCCGAAGCTGCAGAAGGAGGGCGCACCGCCCCCGCCGCCCACGCCGCAGGAGCAGTCGGTGGGGATGGCGCCCGGCGGCGGCGAGACCATGCTGGGCATGGGGGATGTTCGGAATCCTTCGGCGGCCAAGCGCAATCCCGCGGACATGAGCACGTCGGTGTTCCCCGGCTCGCGGAAGGATATTCCGACGGGGATCCCGAAGGTGCCGCCGGAGAAGCCGGTGCTGCCCTCGGACTCGAAGCCGGGCTACGACGTGACGACCCGCGCGGGGAAGCAGACCGATCCCACGTTCATGCTGACCCCGCCGTCGCAGAAGAGCTCGCCGCCGGGCACGTCCTCCTCGACGGTCGACAAGACGCAGATCCAGCAGACGACGCCCAAGACGGGGACGGGCGGTCCCTCGGCGGCGCTCGCCAACCAGAGGGCGCTGCCGCCCGAGGTGGCGCAGGCGGCGAAGGACGCCAACCGCGTGTTCGGCAAGTACGTGCTGATGAGCGAGCTGGGCCGCGGCGGCGCCGGCGTCGTCTACAAGGCCTGGGACACCCTGCTGCTCCAGTACGTCGCGCTGAAATTCATCAAGAACCAGGACGACGCCGAGACCGACTCCACGAGCGGCAGCAGCCAGATCGAGGAGTTCCAGCGCGAGGCGCGCATGTCGGTGCGTCTGCGCCACCCCAACATCGTGCGGATCTACGAGCTGGGGTCGATGAGCAACCGCTACTACCTCGCGATGGAGTACATCGAGGGCGGCACGCTGCTCGCGATGATCCACGGCGGCAAGGACCGGAACCAGAAGACCCGCTTCAACTCCGACCCGCTGAAGTTCCTCACCATCATGAAGAGCATCGCGTTCGCGGTGGACTACGCCCACAACACGAAGCCGCCGATCATCCACCGCGACCTGAAGCCGCACAACGTCCTGGTCGACCTGAGGAGCAACCCCTACGTCGTGGACTTCGGCCTCGCGAAGGAGGTCGACACCGGCGACGGCGCCACGCTCACCGGCGTGGTGAAGGGCACCCCGACCTACATGGCGCCCGAGCAGGCGGAAGGGCGCAACCGCGACGTGGACGCGCGGACGGACGTCTACAGCCTGGGCGCGATCCTCTACGAGAT
>JACQFK010000020.1 GCA_016200125.1 Planctomycetota bacterium | reverse complement strand
GTCCACGGTGATCATCCCGCCCTTCACCGATTTGAGGGCGACCTTGCTCCCGTGGCACTGCTGGCAGCCCACCTGCACGCTCGCCATGCCGTTCACCGGCGCGGAGCCCTTCCCCGGCGTCGGCGAGTGGGGGTCGAACATCGCGCGCGAGCCCTCGACCGTCTCCGCCAGGAAGTTGTCGAGCGACGCCAGGATCTCGCCCGCGCGGGCGTGGTGGCTCTTCTGGAACTCCGCTGATTCCGGCGTGTGGCAGCGGCCGCAGTCCCGGGGCGTGATCACCGTCGCGATCATCGCCCCGTAGTGGCTGAAGGCGTCCGCGTCCTTCTCGTTCGCCTGGTGGCACTCGACGCAGGAGACGCCCTTGCGCGCGTGGGTCGAGCCCATCCACTGGTCGACAATGCCCTTGTTCGCCTGGGTGTGGCAGTCCACGCAGGCCTTCGAGCTGTCCGGCACCGAGATGCGGGGCGCCATCGTCCCCTCCTCCCGCGCCCGCCGCGTCACCTCCATGTACTGCACGAGGATGAGCGACACGAGGAAGAGCCCCGCGACGCCGGCGATGACGAACTGCTTGGCCTTGATCGACATGCTGGACTCCGACTAAGTAAGACCCTGTGAATGGATAAAGATGTTTCCAAGCACACCGGCACAAAGACACGAAGAGGAGGTTTCTTGGTGTCCTTCCCCCCGCCGCGGGGGCGGAGGGGGGAACCCTCGTCGGATTCCCCTTCTTCTCGGTGTCCTTGTATCTTTGTGTTTCATTCCATCTCTGCGAATTCACAGGGACTAACCTAGTGTTGGACCACGGCCTCCCAGACGGTCAGCGCCACGATGATGCAGACGCCCGCCAGCCCGATCCAGACGCTCGCCTCGCTCTCGGGGCGGCGGCGGCGGATCCAGGCGTCGATGAAGGGCCAGGCGAAGAAGACGAAGACGATGAATCCGGTCGAAAGCACGGCGACGCCCAGCGGCAGCAGCTTGAGCCAGCGGAAGGCGACGTAGAAGTACCACTCGGGCTTGATGACCTCGGGCGTCGAGAGCGGGTCGGCCCGCGGGCCCAGGGTCGCGGGAAAGATCGTCGCCAGCGCCGAGAGCAGCACCATCAGGAAAAGGCCGATCAGCAGCTCGGTCAGGAGATGGTCGGGGAAGAAGTTGAAGAACTTCTTCTTGATCTGCGTCTCGCCCGGCACCTTGAACTCGGTGACGCCCTGGAGCCGGATGATCATGATGTGGACCGCGAGGACCAGGATCATCGTCACGGGCAGGACGGCCGCGTGGAGGACGAAGAAGCGCGGCGGGGTCCGCGGATTGTAGGAGTCGCCGGCAAGCAGCATGCGCTTCAGGAAGCCGCCCATGAGGGGGACCGAGTCCATCAGGTTCGACGCGACGGTCGCGCCCCAGTAGCTCAACTGCTCGTAGACGAGGCTGTAGCCGGTGAAGCCGATGACGAGGGTCGAGAGCAGCAGGAACATCCCGACCATCCAGTTGATTTCACGCGGCTTCCGGTAGGCCCCCGTGAAGAAGACCCTCATCTGGTGGAGGACGACCGCGGCGACCATGAGCGTGGCGCCCCACTTGTGGATTCCGCGGAGGAACCAGCCGTAGGCCGCCTCCTCCGTGATGTAGCGGACCGAATCGTAGGCCCCCGCCGGCGTGGGCTGATAGTAGATGGCGAGGAGGATGCCCGTCACGATCTGGACGACGAAGAGATAGGCCGGCGTGCCGCCGAGGCAGAACCACCAGAGCTTGAGATGGTTCGGCACGGGCTCGTTGGTGAGCTCGCGCAGATGTTCCCCGGAGACGGGCAGCCGCTCCTTGAACCAGGAGGCGATCCGGCTCACGCGTTCTCCCGCCGGGGGCAGCCCTGGCAGGACAGCTTCTCGACCGGGACGTTGATGAAGAGGAGGCCGTTCTCCACCTTGAGGGGGTAGCGGAGCAGCGACTGCTTCGCGTCCGCGGGAGGGCCGGCGATCGCCTTGCCCGAGGGGTCGAAGGCGCCGTTGTGGCAGGGGCAGAAGAAGCGGTTGTTCTGCCCTTCCCAGTGGACCTGGCAGCCCAGGTGCGGGCAGGTGCTCGAGAGCGCCAGGAAGTCGGCGTCGGTTCCCGCGCTTCCCAATCGCGCCACCGCCACCGTCGCGCCGGCCGGAGTGCGGTAGACCAGGGATTCTCCGGCCTTCATGCTGCGGAGGTCGCGGACGAACAGCCACGATGTCGGCGCCGGATGCGCGGGATAGAGATAGCGGCCGGCCATCAGCGCGAAGGTCCCGTATCCCGCGACGAGGCCGCCCGTCATGGCGGCGGTCGCAAGGAAACTGCGGCGCTCGGGATTGTCGGGAGCCGGCTGGATCTCTTCGGTCACGTCATTCTCCCTTGCCGATGCGAGATGATTATGAACAACCATCGCCTCAAGGCGATGGTTTCGCGTTACGGCTGGAAGCCGGATCGGTCGGCCCGAGGGCCGACTGAACCTTCGGTACTTACATGACACACGCAACTTGGTTCATCACGATCGAAAGCCTTCCCACTCTTCGCGACCATCCGGAACGTCGTTACAACACGCCTTCCGGTTCCAGAACACTTCGTCCACCAGCCTCGGGAATTCCCGTCGCCTCGAAGGCGAGGGGTTTGCTTATCCCCAAGGGAGACTCTAAACCCGGACCCTTAATTCAGGTTGCAATTTACCCCCCGCCTCTTCTATATAGATCTCGGGTGGCCAACGAAATCTTCTACTGCAGCCGCTGCCAGACCCGGCTCTTCGGGCAGCAGTTCCTCGAAGGCACCGCCTACCGGGTCCGCGACCAGATCTCCTGCGAGAACTGCCTGGGCGAGATCATCGCCCCCCTTTCGCTCGAGGAGCAGCAGGAAATCCTCCTCCAGGTGAAGGCGCTCCGGGACAGCCAGGTCATCCAGGAGCTGCCCGAAGTGGCCATCAACGAGGAGGAGTTCTTCGAACTCGACACGCCGGACGCGCCCCAGGCCCAGGACGATTTCTTCGAGCTCGACACGCCGGAGAAGCGGGCCCGCCCCCGCCCCCAGGTGCCCGTCACCTCGAAGACCGCCGCCGCCGAAGCGTCGCAGAACCGCGCGGTCACGGTCTTCCTCCTCTGCCTCTTCGGCATCGTCGGGATCGGCCTCGCGCTCTACCTGACCAGCGATCCTGAGAGGCCTGCGACGCCCATCGGCGAGAAGCCCGTATCGGCCACCTCGGGCCAGATGCTCAGGACCTATGCGGACCGGTCGACCGCGCCCAATCCGCGCAGCGACGAGGCCAAGGCCGCGTTCGAGAAGGCGAAGGAGTTCGTGAAGGCGAATCCCACGGACCTCGCGGGCCAGCAGGAGGCCCTCAAGAAAGCCGTCGACACCGCCGAAGGCACGCCGGTGTCGCCGGACGCCCACCGGGAATACGAGCAGCTGATCCAGAAGCAGAAGGAGCTGATCGCCCGCGAGCTCGAGGCCGCCGACAAGGAGACGGCCGCCGCGGTGGAGAAGGAAGACTTCAGAACCGCGATGGAGAAGCTCCAGCAGCTCAAGACCCGCTACGCCGTGGGCGAATGGCGCGGCAGCGTGGACCTCCGGATCACCGGGCTCCGGAGCACGATCTGGAAGATGCTCTTCCCTCTGCGCGACAAGGCCGTCGCCGCGAAGCAGAGTAAGAACGACGCGGAGGTGAAGGCCATCACCGAGCGCGTGGCGAAGTGGGGCCTTCCCGAGTTCAGCCGCGACCTCGAAAATTCGCTCGGCGGCAGCGGGACGGCGACCGCTCCTCCGCCGTCCACCGACGTCAAGCCGCCCTCGGCGGAGTCGAAGGCCTACGAGGTCAGGTGGCGCCAGGCCATGGAGCTGGCCACCCAGCGCGACTTCGACGCCGCCCTCGCCGCGGTCGACAAGTCCGCCGCCGGCCTGAAGGAGGACGACGTCAAGACCACCGTCGCGGCGGACCAGGACATCCTGCGCAGGATCCAGGCCGTCCACCGCGAGGCCCTCCAGGTCATCGCCCAGTGGACCCGCAACGAGAAGATCCCCCTGGAGTACCTCGACGACAACCTGAGCAACGAGCGGATCGAGGATCCCTTCATCCGGGCCGACGCCGAAAAGATCGAAGTCGCCCGCGGCGGCGCCCCCTTCGCGATCGAGCTTTCGGAGCTGACGGCGCGGTCCCTGGCCAACCTCCTCCGGCGGAAGAAGCCCGACAGCGACGCCCGCTCCCTCGCGCTCTTCTGCCTCGTCGAGGGAGACCTCGATTCGGCGCGCCAGAACTTCAGCGGACCGGCCGACCAGATCCCCTACCGCTACTGGTCGCTCGCGACGAAGATCGCCGAATCCCGCTCCGGCATCACCGAGGCGAGCAAGCGGGAGGCCGTCGCGAGGAAGACCTACTTCGCCGCGGAGCGCGGCTACTCCGACATGAAGACCCGCGCGACCTCGGTGCAGAGCTACCGCGAACTGCTCAACCTTTATCCCGACACGGCGATCGTGAAGCGCCGCCGTGCGCAGATCCTGGCCCGGCGCGACGGGGCCAAGGACTACGTCTTCCTCTGCGACGACATGGACGCCGCCGGGACCTTCACGAAGACCGGCAAGCAGCCCAAGTACGGCGAGTGCTGGGCCTCCAATGCGGACAGCGACGCCAGCCGCGGCGCGCACAACTACGTCAACGTGAAGTTCTACGCCTTCCCCGACGTCGCCTACCAGTGCTGGGCCTACGTCGGAGGCTGCTGCGAGGAGGTCCTCGGCGGGTCCTACCAGGCGACCGATCTCACCTACACCAAGGGATCCGAGGTGATGAAGCTGGAGCCGGGGGGCAACGCCGCGCTCAGCATCCGCCACACGATCAGTTTCATGAAGCGGACCCACGTGGCCCACGGCGGCCCCAAGGAGTCGAAACTCTGGGAGTGGGCGGAGCTCAAGCTGCCGAAATACACGCAGGCCGGCATCAAGGACGTCCGGATCACGACGGACCAGAAGGCCTTCAGCGTCGTGTTCATCGTCGTCTCGGCCTCGCGCAGCAGTCCGCCGAACGAGGCGGAGATGAAGTCCTGGGTCAAGAAACCGGATTCGGTCGTCGCCATCCCCGAGGACAGGCCCTCGGCCGTCGAGGCGGCGGTCGTCGAGCAGCGCGACCCCGCGTTGATCGGCCATTGGAAGCTCGACGAGTCGGGCGGGACCGCCGTCGACGCCTCCGGGCGGGACAACAGCGGCGTGCTGGTCGGCGAGCCGTCGAGGGTCCCCGGAAAGTTCGGAGGCGCCATCGCATTCGACGGCAAGGACCGCTACGTCAGCATCCCCAACTCGGAGGTGCTCGACCGCGTCCAGGAGGGAACCTTCACGATCGCCTGCTGGTTCAAGCCGAACTCGAAGCCCGGCGGCCCCAACGACGCGGCCTACGCGGTCTTCGCCAAGTCGTCCTCGCACGAGGGGATCACGTACAACGCCGACCAGAAGTTCGTTCTGGACCACGTCCTGGCGAACAACACCCCGGCGACCGCGGTGACGGCCGCGGCCTTCGTTCCGGGCAACTACTACCACGTCGCCGGCGTGGTGAACCGCACCGAGGGCTCGGTCCGGATCTACGTAAACGGAAAGCTCGAGGGCAGCGCGAGCTTCCCCGCGGGCGGCGCGGCGAAGGACTTCAAGAACGAGACCTGGAAGATCGGGATCGCGCTCCCCGGCGGCGGCGCCCAGCGGCTCTCCGCGGACGGGATCGTCGACGACGCGCGCATCTACAGCCGGGCGCTCCAGCCGGGAGACCTCAAGACGATCGCCGGGATCGCCGGCGGAACGGCCCCGTCGATCGTCATCACGAGCCCGATCCCCGGCGAGAAGTTCGACACGGGCGCGACCGTCACGCTCTCCGCGACCGCCACCCCCGCCGACCGCATCGCGAAGCTGGAGTTCTACGCTGGAAGCACCATGCTCGCCACGAAGACCTCTCCGCCCTTCACCCACGCGTGGAACAGGGTCGCCGGCGGAACCTACCTGATCACGGCGCGGGCCACCGACAAGTCGGGCACGGCCTACACCTCGGCGCCGCTCACGATCCGCGTCGGGAATCCCACGCTCTACCGGGCCCTCAATCTCGGCGGAGCCGCGGCGCGCGTCGACGGCGTCGATTTCGAAGGAAAGGGCGCGAAGGGGATCTCCACCAACGGCAGCCCGATCGACATCAAGTCGGAGCTCACGCCGCCGCCTGACGGGGCAATGGCGCCGCTGCTGAAGAAGGCGGTGGTCCATCCGCTGGGGACCTCGGTGTCGCTCATCGGCATCCCGAACGGCGCCTACCAGATCTTCCTCTACGTGTGCGCGGAGGGCGCCCCCCAGGTCTACGAACTCCAGCTCGCGGGCCGCACCGTGCAGTCCAAGATCCAGAGCGGCCCCGCGGGATCCTGGCAGAAGCTCGGCCCCTGGACCGTCGACTCGACGGGCGGCCTGCTCGAGATCGCCGCCAAGGGCGGCGAGGTCAATTTCTGCGCCCTCGAGGTCTGGAAGGTCGCGAAGTAGCGCTGCCGCTTTTCATGTAACTCCCGGCACGATTCCTTCGATCACTTCCAGGGGGTCGAGTCCATGCTGAACTTCGCTCATGTTGTCGTCGTCCTGATGTCCGCCCAGGATTCCTGGACGACCCTCCACAAGGACCCGCAGCGCTCCGGCTTCACCGCGGAGACGGTTCAGGGCCCCTACGAGCGCAAGTGGTTCCGGGATTTCCACGACGAGATGATCGCGTCCCGCGTCGAAGCGATCGTCGCGGAAGGCAAATGCTTCGTCGGAACCTTCTCCGGCCGCCTCCATGCGCTGAACGTGGCGGACGGGACGACCGCCTGGACCGCCGAGGCGAAGGGCCCCATCGGCCACTCGCCCCTCTATCATTCGGGTCGCGTCATTTTCGGCGCCGATGACGGGAAACTCCACTGCGTCAAGGCCTCCGACGGCTCCCCCGTCTGGACCTTCGACGCGGGCGCCTCGATCTGGGTCGCGCCGGCCGCCGACGGCGAGAAGGTCTACTTCGGCGACCGCGCCGGCGTCTTTCACGCCGTGACGCTGAAGGAGGGCCGGCAGGCCTGGACCTTCAAGACCGGCGGCATGATCCTCAAGCCCGCCTCCCTCTCGCTCGACGGCCGGCGCATCGTGTTCGGCTCCGAGGACATGCACGTCTATTGCCTGGATCCCGAAGGCAAGCTCCTGTGGAAATCGAAGAAGCTCCAGGGGCTCTCGATGCGCGACATGGCGCCCACGATCTGGAACGGGCTGGCGATCGTCCGCACGAGCCCCGCCGACGGATTCCACGAGGTGATGAACCGGGACCAGGATTTCATGGCGAAGGTCCAGAGGGGGATCCCGCTGGGACAGCAGGACAAGGTGATCAACGACAAGTACGCCGCCTACATCCTGCGTTACTCGCCCGAGCGTCACAAGGCGGAGCAGGAAGCGGTCCTGAACTACCTCCGTGAGAACCCGCACGACCAGACCTTCTATGCGCTCAGGCTCGAGGACGGCAGGGAACCCTGGATCTCGCCCGTCTTCTACACCTGCGGTCTGCACAATCCGCCGACGGCGCCGACCTTCAACCCGAAGACCGGCGAGTGCTACACGTACTACCGCACCTGCCTCACGAACTACAGCCGGGGCGTGCGACCCTTCACCGGCGTCGGGCGGCTCGATCCCGCGACCGGCCTCGTCGAGAACCTGAACCACGCCCAGGGAGACGAGCCGGGCTGGAGCGATTTCGCGTCGATCGGCGACGAGACCCAATCGCTCAGCCTGATGGGCGAGATCCTCCTCTCGACCCACCAGGGGACGATCGGCGGACTCCACCCCGTCACGCGGAAGTGGTTCCCGATCTACAACGGCCGCGACACCTACGGCGGCATCTTCGGGCCCGGGGCGCTCCCGGGCGGCTGGGACGGGGAGAAGAAGTACCAGCGCGAGGGCTACCTGGTCAACATGTGCAACGAGTGGCACGGGCCGGACCGCTCCATCCTCGCGATCGCGGAGAAACGGATGTTCTGGGTCGTCGGCTCCCAGGTCGTCTGCTGGGGCGGACCCGACACGCCCAGCACCGCCAGCGGCGGCAAGAAGCCGCTGACCCCCTGGAAGAAGAAATTCGACTTCGTCGTGACGGCCGGTGGCAATCTCACGGCGGACCGCGTCGGCGCCTACGACGATAAGATCGAGCGGATCGCGATCACGCCCGATCAGCTCCGTCCCTTCCTCGACCCGCCGAAAGCGGCGAAGCTGTCGGACGCTCCGCTCGCCCGGTCGATCCGGGCGACCCTCGACGCCGCGGTCACGGAGCTGGTCGACGGCGGCGCCTGGATGCCGCTCGTGGTGGAATTGGGCATCAGCAGGGAGGAGCGCCACTTCACGCAGCCGGGGGAGACGATCCAGATCCTCGCGCTCGCCC
>JACQFK010000517.1 GCA_016200125.1 Planctomycetota bacterium | reverse complement strand
CGCCCGGCGAGCTCGACGAGACCGCGGAGGCCCAGATCAAGGAGATCATCGCGAAGCTGAAGGCGAAGTAGCCGCCGATGAGCAAGGCCTGGCGTCCCGTCGCGATCCTGGTCGTCGTCTGCAGCTTCCTCACGGCGGCGGGCTGCTTCTCCGGTCAGGACTACGCCTACGAGAGCGGCTCGATGCTCCGCCCGGGCATGACGATGAACGAGGTCCGCGACGAGCTGGGCGACCCCAACCAGATCATCCGCGGCGATCCCGGGACGGACACCGAGTGGATCTACCGCTACGAGGGCGGCCCCGGGACGGCCTGCACGGTGCTCCTCGTGATCTTCTTCGTGGTCCTGATCGTGGCGCTCGTGTTCAGCAAGAGCAAGGGAGGCGGCGGCGGCATCTTCGTCGGGGTCGGCGGGAGCAGCGGGCCGCCCTACCAGATCCGCCTTCACTTCAGCTCGGCGGGGCGGCTCCTCGAGGTCTCTCCGCCCCATCCCGCGCCCTGAGTCCTGTCTCAAATCCGAAAAGTCTGGGCGACCCATCAAGGTTGCGAGGGAGGTTTATTCGGATTTACGATTTCGGATTTCGGTTTTCAGGCGAAGCCTAGTACAGCAGCGCCTTCTTCCTCGCGGCCTTGAAGACCTCGAGGTCCGCCTGCCAGGCCTGCTCGATCTCCGCCGGCGTCTTGCCCGCCTTGAGGTCGGCCTCGATCGAGCGCAGGCCGATCATGCCGCAGGCCTTGCCGAAGCTGAAGTCTTTCGGATGGAGGCGCTGGAGCGCGTCCAGGACGTGGAGCGAGGCCGCGACGGGACGGAAGACCGTCCGGTCGGCGATCTCGACCTCGAAGCCGCCGCATTCCTTGTCGGTGTGGGGGTAGAGGGGCATCCCCGGCTGCTTTTCCGGCGTGAACTTCGCGGGCTTCCAGCGGACGCCCGGCAGCTTCCGCCTCTCGAGCTCGGCGCAGAGCTTCGCGCCGTCGATCCAGGGGGCGCCGTAGACGACGAAGGGCTTCGCGGTGCCGCGGCCGACGGAGAGGTTCGTGCCCTCCAGCGCTCCCAGGCCGGGATAGGCGATTGCCGCCGCGAGGGAGCGCATGTTCGGCGACGGATTGATCCAGGGGAGCCCGGTGTCGTCGCAGTACATCGACCGCGCCCAGCCCTCCATCCTGACCACGTCGAGCCGGCAGCCGATCTTGAACTCGGCGTTGTAGAGCCGGGCCAGCTCGCCCAGGGTCATCCCGTGGCGCGTCGGCAGGCCGAAGTAGCCGATGAAGCTGCCGCGCAGACCTTCCTCGAGGACGGGCCCTTCGACCGCGTCGCCGCCGATCGCGTTGGGCCGGTCGAGGACGAGGACCGCCTTGTCGTTCTCCTTCGCCGCCTCCATGACGAGGGCGAGCGTCGAGATGTAGGTGTAGTAGCGCGCGCCGATGTCCTGGATGTCGAAGACCAGGAGGTCGACGTCCTTCAGCATCTCGGGCGTCGGCTTCCGGGTCTTCCCGTAGAGGCTGTGGATCGGCAGGCCGGTCTTCTCGTCCTTGCTGCTGGAGACCGTGGCGTCCTGCGTTCCGCGGATGCCGTGCTCGGGACTGAAGAGCGCGGTCAGGGTGAATCCCTTGCCGGCCGCGAGCAGGTCGATGATCGACGCGCGCGCCGGATCGACGGCGCTGTGGTTCGTGACGAGGCCGACGCGCTTCCCCTGGAGCGGCTTGAAGCCGTCGCGGACCAGCACCTCGAGGCCCGTCCTGACGGCGGCGGGGGGCGCCAGCAGGAGCAGGGCGAGCAGGACTCTCATGGGAACAATTCGGCGACGGAGGCCGCGGCGGCCTTCGACGCCTGGTCGAGGAGGGAGGGCAGGGAATCGGCGGCGACGCGGAGGAAGCCCGCCCAGGTGCGGATCTCCTCGGGGGAGGGCGGCTTCGAGGCGAGCGCACGGAGGGAAGCTACGACCACGGCCTCGCGCGGCAGCTGGAGCTCCTCGAGCTGCTCGGCCCGGTCCGCGGCGTGGCGCGCCGCCTCGACGACCGGCCCCGGGAGCCGCCAGCGCTCGAGGATCGCGGCGCCGACCGCGGCCTCGGGCGCATCGGCCGGGGGACCCCCCGCGCGGGCCTGGGCCAGGCGCCCGATCCCGTGACGGAGCCCGGCCGAGAAGTGCTCGTCGGGGCTGCCGAGGCGCGTGGCGCGGGAAACCTGCGCGGCGCCCTGGGCGGTCCGGAGCGCGGAGAGCCAGAAGGCGCGCTCGTCGAAGCCGGCCTCCGCGTAGGGCGGCCCGAGCTTCGAGGCCAGCGCGGCGGTCAGGACCTGGCGCCGGAGGAGCGGATAGCCGAGCGCGACGACCGCCCGCTTCACCGAGGAGGACTTCGCCGGCGCCGAGGCGTTGACGAAGCGGAGGACGGCCGCGGCGAGCGCCGGATCGCGCTCGATCTCGGCGCAGACGGCGTCGGGCGGCGAGTCGGCGACGGCCAGCAGGGCGAGCGCCTTCGAGGCCGCCGGGGGAAGGGTCCAGAGATCCTTGAAGGGGGCGAGGAGTCTGACGACCCCGGGCGCCACGGGCGCGGCGGCGGGCTTCGCGGCCGCGGCCGGCGCCGTCCCCGCGGGCGCCGCGACAGGCCCCTGTTTCTCCGCGAAGGCCTTCGCGTGGCCCCTCATCGCGGCCGGGCCGATCACCTGGAGCGTCAGGCAGGCCTCGGTGAGGTAGCCCATGTCCTCGCCCAGCGTCGGGATCACAAGGGCCAGATGCCCCTTCGCCAGGAGCCCCGCCTCGCCGGCGAGGTCGTCGAAGCGCCCGCTGCGGGGATCGGAGAGGAGGGCGCAGAGGTCGAGGCCCATGATCTGCGGCTTGCCCACGGCGTGCTTGCGGATGCGGACGTCGCTCAGCCGGCGGAGCTGGTCGAGGCGGTCGCGGTCCACGTTCTCCTGGAGCAGCCGGGGCTTGAGGAAGAGCAGGAAAGCCTTGAGCCGCTCGTGCAGGATCTCGGCCGGGGTCGGGCCCGTCATCGGGAGGATAATAACAAAAAGCGCCCCGGTTGACTCCCCTTGCGGACGCGGATATGATGCGCCGCCATGTCGCGGAGTTTTCTGAAGAAGGCGCGCCGCGTCGTGGTCAAGGCGGGCACGAGGTCGCTCCTGGACGAGTCCCAGAAGCCCGACCTGGCGACGATCCGGCGCCTGCTCGAGGAGATCGTGGCGCTGCGCGCCGAGGGCCGCAGCGTGATCTTCGTCTCCTCGGGGGCGATCGGCACCGGCCTGGGCCCGCTCGGCTTCACGAAGCGCCCCGATTCGATCGAGGAGCTCCAGGCGGCGGCCGCGGTGGGGCAGTCGCGGCTCATGCAGGTCTACAACGGCATCCTCGAGCCGATGGGCTATTCGGTCGCGCAGATCCTGCTGACCCACGAGGACTTCCAGGACCGGCGCCGCTATCTCAACCTGCGCAACATGATGGCGGTGCTCGAGACCAAGAAGGCGCTGCCCGTCGTGAACGAGAACGACACGGTCGGCGTCGACGAGATCAAGTTCGGCGACAACGACATCCTCGCGGGACTCGTGGCCAACGCGGTCGACGCGGAGGCGACGATCCTGCTGTCGGACGTGGACGGCTTCCTCATGGACGGGAAGGTCCAGGAGGAGGTGCGGAAGGTGACGCCCGCGGTCGAGGCCGCCGCGGGGGGGACCACGGGGCTGGGGAGCGGCGGGATGATCTCCAAGATCCGCTGCGCGAAGACGGTGACGGCGGCGGGCGGCTCGCTGCTGCTCATCAACGGCAAGAAGGTGACGCTGCGGGAGGCGCTCGAAGGGAAGGCGGGGACGCTGTTCCTGCCGACGGGCACGCGGCTCGACCACCGCAAGCGCTGGATCGCCCACACGCTGAAGGCGACCGGGGCGATCACGGTCGACGCGGGCGGCGCGACGGCGCTGAGGAAGAACGGGAAGAGCCTGCTCGCGGTGGGGGTGACGGGCTGCGACGGCGCCTTCGACGTCGGCGATCCCGTGGAGATCCGCGACGCGGCGGGTGCCCCGATCGCCAAGGGCCTCGTGAACTACTCCGCGGCCGACCTCCGCCGCATCATGGGGAGGAAGGCCGACGAGATCGAGAAGGTGCTCGGGTACCGGCCTTCGGACGAGATCATCCACCGCGACAATCTCGTCGTCCTCGTTCCGTAAACATTTACCCGGAGCCCGGATCATGGGATAATCCGGCTCCCTTTCTATTCGGGTGACGCATGAGCCTTGCCGAAGACCAGGCCAAACGGGCGAAGATCGCGGCGGTGACCCTGCGCCGGGCCCAGCCGGGCGCGAAGTCCGCGGCGATCCGCGCAATGGGCGCGCGGCTGAAGTCGCGGCTGGAGGACGTCCTGGAGGCCAACAAGGCGGACCTCGACCAGGCGAAGGCGGACAAGATGAGCGACGCCAAGCTCGACCGCCTGAAGCTCGACGAGAAGCGGGTGGACGAGGTCGTGAAGGGGCTCGACGCCATCGCGGCGCAGTCCGATCCCGTGGGGAAGGTCGTCGACGAGCGCAAGGCGCCCTCCGGCATCGTCTGCAAGCGGGTCCGCGTGCCCATGGGCGTGATCCTGATGGTCTACGAGTCGCGGCCCAACGTGACGGCCGAGGCGGCGGCGCTCTGCCTCCGCGCGGGGAACGCGGTGCTCCTCAAGGGCGGCCACGAGGCGGCGCGGACGAACCGGATGATCACCTCCTGCCTGCAGGGGGCCGTGGCGCAGGAGGGGCTGCCGACCGACGCGATCCAGATGGTCGAGGGCGGCCACGAGGTGGTGGACGAGCTCGTGCTGCTCGACCAGTACATCGACCTGGTGATCCCGCGCGGCGGCGAGTCGCTGATCCGCTCGGTGGTCGAGAAGTCGCGCGTCCCGGTGATCAAGCACTACAAGGGAAATTGCCACGTCTACGTCGACGAGGCGGCGGATCCGATCATGGCACGGACGGTGGTGGTGAACGCCAAGACGCAGCGGCCGGCGACCTGCAACGCGGCCGAGAAGCTCCTGATCCACGAGAAGGTGGCGGAGAAGCTGCTCCCGCAGATCGCCGAGCGGCTGCTGAAGGCGGGCGTGAAGCTGCGCGGCGACGACGCGTCGCGCCGGCTTGTGAAGGACATCAATGCGGCGGGGGACGCGGACTGGACGGAGGAGTACCTGGACCTCATCATGGCCGTGAAGGTCGTAAAGGACCTCGACGAGGCGATCCGCCACATCAACACCTACGGCTCCTCCCACACGGACGCCATCATCACCGGGAACGAGCAGGCGGCGAAGCGCTTCCTGAACGAGGTGGACTCCTCGTCGGTGATGTGGAACTGCTCGACGCGGCTGGCCGACGGCGGCCAGTACGGCCTGGGCGCGGAGATCGGCATCTCGACCGAGCGGCTGCACGCGCGGGGCCCGATGGGCGCCGAGGAGCTGACCTGCATCAAGTGGGTCGTGACGGGCGAGGGGCAGCTGCGCCAGTAGCCGGGTCAAATTTTCATGTCCGGGCCGCGGCGGCCGCCCCCGATTCCGGATTCCGATGCGATTTTCATCCCCCCCAGGGCTTTCCTGACGTATATTAGGTGTACCCATAACGGCACCCATTATGCGCCCTTATGGGTTACCGGCCTCTTACCCATCTAGTCCGGGGCGGCCCGTCTCACCCACGGCCGCCCCTTCTTATTTCCCCCCGGCTTCGGTAGACTTTCGGCGCTGATGCAGGAGCCCGCCAGTCCCCGGAGATGGGTCACGCGCAGCGTGGCCGGCATCGTCCTCGCCACCTTCCTCTCGGATTTCAGCCACGAGATGGTGACCGCGGTCCTCCCGCTCCACCTGGGCGCGCTCGGCCTCGGAGCCTCCGCCCTGGGCTTCATCGAGGGCATCGCCGACCTCCTCGTCAGCCTCTCGAAGCTCGCGGGCGGCGCGGCGGGCCACCGCCTCGCGCGCAAGAAGCCGCTCGTGGTCCTGGGCTACCTCGTGACGGCCGGCGCGACGAGCGCGCTGGGCCTCGTGCGCGGGCTGGCGTCCCTGGTCTCGCTCCGGACGCTCGCCTGGGCGGGCCGCGGCTTCCGGAGCCCCCTGCGCGACTTCCTGCTGGCGGACGAGGTCGAGCGCACGCACTACGGCCGGGCCTTCGGACTCGAACGCGCGGGCGACATGGCCGGGGCGG
>JACQFK010000516.1 GCA_016200125.1 Planctomycetota bacterium | reverse complement strand
CGCGAAGGCGGCGTCGCCGCGGCGGCGGACGTCCTCGAGGGTGGCGACCAGGCCCCGCAGCAGCTCCTGTCGCGCGGGGCCGACGAGCCCTTCGAACTGTCCCGGACTCGAGGACAGGGCCCGTTCGTTCTCCAGGGCGGCGCTCCCGTTGTTCTTCAGGATCTCCCGGGCCGCCTCGTCGTGCTCTTTCTTCAGCAGGCTCTGGACGAGCGTGCACTGATCCCGGCTGAGACCCGCGTGGACCATCAGGCGTCGCAGGATCAGGTCCGCCAGTTCGAAGGGGTTGTGGTGCCGGCACTCCCGGTCCTTGTAGAACTCGCCCCAGTTCTCGAGGGCGATCAGCCGTTCAGCCTCCTCGAAGGCAGTTTCCTCCTCGGGCGTCCTTCCCGGCTTTCCCGGCTGGACGGTCTCGCCCGGGACGGTTCTCCCGGCCGGTGCTTCTGGAGGACGTCGGACGCCCAGTTCGAGGACCCGGTCGGGGCCGGAGTCGGGTTTCCATCCGCCCTGGCCGCCGTTGTCGACGCCGTCCGCGCCGACGCTCCAGAACTTCACCTTGCCGTCCTTCTCCTGGTGGCGCAGCGTCGTCCCGAAGGGGTCTTCGATCGATTCGAAAAGCCCTGCGGCCCGGTAGCGGGCCGCGGCCCTCAGGAGCCGGAGCTGCGCGCGCTGCTCGCGGTCGGGACGGAGATACACGTCGTTGCGCCGTCCGGCGTAGCGGTTGAGGTGGGGATTCCCGTCGCTCGACAGTCCCTCCAGCATCCGGATCTCGATCGCCCGGGCCTCCGGCCAGGGCAGCCCTTCCGCGTCTCCGATCCGCCGCAGCGCGTCCAGCTCGGTGAAGAACGCGGCGGAGATCAGCGCTTGTTCCGAGTACAGGTGCCGCCAGGAGGGCGGTCCGCCCTTTCGGAGGAGCCTGCCCTTGGGGGCCAGGTCCAGGTACATGCAGCCCTGGCTCATCGCCGAGTTCAGCAGGGCGTCTCGCAGCGACGGGAACGCGAGGTCCGCCCGCTCCAACTCCTTCGCGAGCTCGGCGCAGTCCGGGGGACGGAGCTTGCCGGTGAGGAGGAGCTTTTGCAGATCCTCCATCAGCGTCCCGCGGCGCTGGTTGGCTTCGGCGACGTCCTCGCTGCTGCCGTTCCGGGCGTAGTCGCCGCAGAACTGGATCAGGTCGAGCAGCCATCGCGCGGCCTCGAGCGGCTTGCCGTCGTCCTCCAGCGCCCCGGCCCGGACCCGGCCCAGGCAGACGATGTCCGTGGAGACCGGGGACTCGGGGCCCTCCCAATCGCGATCCCGCTGGCCGTTCCCGCGGGAGACGCCCTGGCCGAAGGCGGGCAGCGCGGGGGCGAGCACCTTCAGCTCCGCCGCGGTCCACTCCGGGGAATCGGGCATGAACTTGCTGCTCCCGCGCGGCGAGTATCCGCCGAGGAGGCGGATCGCCTCGTCGTATTTCTCCCAGGCCTTTCCCGGCTGGGGCGCTCCCCGCGGCACCGGCCGGAGGCCCGAGCGGCCCCGGGCTTCCGCGAGCAGGCGCGCCGTCTCCCGCTCCAGGGCCGACCAGCGGGCGGCGACCAGCGCGTTCCGCCCCATCCAGAGCCCGCCGGGGAGGAGGGCCAGGACGAGGGCGATCGCGACCGCGATCCGGGACGCGGGACTGAGCTTCATGGCTGCCTGAAGTCTACCCCGAAGCGGCGGGCGGCAGGGGACTTGACGGGCAAACGCATGATATATATCATGGTACATATCATGGGAGGCGAGGCATGAACACGGCGAAGGTCTTCACGACGGGCCGCAGCCAGGCGGTGAGGCTGCCCAAGGAGTTCCGCTTCAAGGAGGGCGAGGTCGCCATCAAGAGGGTGGGCGACCTGGTCCTGCTGTTCCCCCGCCGGAAGGGATGGGACGTCCTCGTCCGGGCGCTGGACGGCTTCAGCGGGGATTTCCTCGAGGACCGGAAGCAGCCCCGTCGGGCCGAGCGGCGCCGGATGCTGTGATCCGCTACCTCCTGGACACGAACGCCTGCATCGAGCTCATCCGGAGGCGGTCCCCGAGCCTCCTCGGGCGCCTCACGCGCTGCGCCCTGGGGTCGGTCGGGATCTCCTCGATCACGCTCGCCGAGCTGTACTACGGAGCCTGCCGGAGCTCCGTGCCCGAGCAGAACCTGGCGGCTCTGGCCGGGTTCTGCGCGCCGATCGAGCTGCTCCCCTTCGACGACCGGGCCGCCGCCAGGGTCGGGATCATCCGTGCGGATCTGGAGTCCCGGGGCTTTCCGATCGGTCCGCTGGACGCCTTGATCGCCGCTCAGGCGATTTCGGACGGCGCGACGCTCGTCAGCGACAA
The DNA here is from genome assembly GCA_016200125.1 of Planctomycetota bacterium. Next base: position 3,371 of record JACQFK010000516.1, on the reverse strand, counting down.
CGTGCGGGAATTCAAGCGCGTGCGGGGGCTCAGGGTGGAGAACTGGCTCCGCGGCGCCTGAAGCCTGCTTCTCCTTCCAGACGAAGTCCCGGGCGATCGTCGCCGTCCCGGGTCTGGGGGGCGTTGTCCTCCTGATCCTCCGCCTGCGCCGGTCTTGTTCGACGATCTCACCAACGGCCATGTCCCAAGAGCCAGATCAGGGAGACCGGAAGGTTGAGCAGCACCGCGGGGGCTCCGAGCCAAGCGAACGCGGCCAGCGCGCCGACTCCCGGGCTCTTCCGTGTGCGCAATTTCGTCGGAACGGCGAGGTTGATCGCCATGCAGAAGCCCGTCAGCGGGAGTACGATGACGGCGTAGTCAAAGCACACCGTCGGCCCGCAGATGCCGAAGCCCGTCAGGATAAGTCCGAACCCCAGAATCGATCCGACGACCTCCGCGGTCGACAGCCAGCCGCTGACCGCCCTGAGTCCTTCATCCGTGATGCTGCCGTTGCCGGGCATGCGGCCTGATGCGCAAACGGGATGCCACGGATCAGACGGAGAAAAAGGCAGGAAGCCTGGAAGGAGGCTGCTCAGTCGGCCTTCGAATTGACCCGAGGTCCTTCTACTGACCCGCCGGCGCCTCGATCGTGACCTGCAGCACCTTGTCGACCGTCGCCGCCTTGGCGTTCCACTTGAGCGAGCCGCGCAGCGTCACCGGGTAGGTGCCGGGCTTCGCCGTCTTGTCCGCCGTCAGCGTCACCGGCACGCTCGCCTGGGTGCCCGCCGCCGTCACCGCCGCCGCGAGCTTCACCGGACCGGGCGCGCCCGCCAGCTCCAGCTTCACCTCGTCGGCGAAGCCGAACTCGCGCAGGAGCTCGACCGCCACCTCGGCCTTGTCGCCCGCCTTCAGCGTGACCGCGTCGGAGGCCGTCTTCAGCGTCAGCGGCACCGCGACGACCTCCACCTGGATCGACATCGAGGAGAACCAGACCTTGATCTTCTTCTCCTTCGACGCGTCGGTCGCCTTCTTGAGCTCGTCCGCCCACTCTTTCTTCGCGGCGTCCGCGGCCTTCACGAGCTCCTGGGCCTTCTTGTCGGATTCGGCCGCCTTGGCCTTCGCCTCGTCGGCGAGCTTCGCCTTGTCCTCGGCCTCCTTGAGCGGCGCCTCCGCCTGGCCGGCGCTCTTCAGCTTCGCCACCGCGGCCGCCGTCTCGGCGGCGTCCTTGTCGGCCTTCGCCTTCTCCTCGGCCGACTTCTTGGCCTCGTCCGCCAGCTCCTTCGCCAGCGCGTCGATCCGCTTCTGCTCGTCCTGAGCCCGCTTCACCCGCTCGGGGTTGCGGACGTAGTTGAGGTCGAGGTCGCCCGTGAGGTGGAAGGTGAGGGAGCCCAGCGCCGCCTTCTCCGTGATGTCGAGCTCCAGCTCGGCGTCGGGCTTCGCGAGCGTGAGCGAGAGGTCCTTCGCCACGATCGGCTTTTCGTTCTGCCGGCCGGGCAGCCCGGCGGCCACGACCTTCACCGTCGCCTTGTCCAGGTCCTTCGCGTCCGCGTTCTTCACCAGCTTGACCGGGATTCTCAGCTTGCCGCCCCGCGCCATGCGCTGGACGTCGGGGCCGCCCACCTGGAGGCCGAGGGGCGCGACGAAGTGGTCGTCGATCGCAACGCCGACGCTCTCGGTGACCCGGGTTACCACGGGCTCCTTCTGCATGTCCGCGACGTTCCAGAGCACTTCGGCGGAGCGGACGGCGCGGGTGAGGTCGGCGGCGCGGCCCACGATCTTGATGGGGCCCGCGAAGGAGGGCGCGTCGGGCGCCGCCTTGAAGATGAAGTCGGCCGAGGACTCGCCGGGCGAGATCACCGTGGGCTTCGCCGACAGGCCCGGGGGCAGCCCCTCGGCCTCGATCCGGATCGCGCCGTCGAAGCCTTCGCGGCGGTAGGCGATCACGCGGAGGCGGTCGGAGCCGCCGCGGCGCACGATGCAGTTCACCTGGGAGAGCTTGGCGCCGTCGTTCGGCGCGGGGTCGATCGGGAACGCGACCAGGCGGAAGTCGGCCTTGGGCGCCCGGATCGAGAGCAGGTAGAAGTGGCGCGGGTCGCCCTGGTTGCTGCCGAAGAGGTCGCGCACCATCAGGCGGTACTTGCCGTCCGCGGGCACCGTGAAGAGGATCGCGGGGTCGTCCGAATGGGCGCGATAGCGCTTCTCCAGGTTGTTCTGCATCGCGGGGAGCGGCGTCGCGAGGTCGTCGACCTCCTGCAGGTCCTTGGAGGCCTCGCCGGCCTGCTGGATCACGATCTGCGGATCCACCGGGAGGCCGAGCCGCTGGCTTACCACCTCGATCCAGAGCTTGTCGCCCTTGGCGGCCTCGAAAAGGTACCAGTCGCGGTCGCCGCGCGGATTGAAGCGGCCCGCGATCAGCGCCGGCGCCCTGATCGCCTGCGCCTTCTCGGGCGTGTCGTTGGGCTCGACCTCGGGGGTCGCCGTGCCCTCGGCCAGCAGGAGCCGGACGACGTTCGATCCCGGCAGGCTCCAGGAGATGAGGTCCGCCGACGCGTCGCCGGGGCGCATCAGCGTCTGGACCGGCAGCTCCACCGCCGTGGGGGCCTTGATGGTCATCGCAAGCTTTTCGAGGGGGCGGCCGTCGATCTCGACCCCTTCCGCGGGCAGGCCGCCGGGCAGGTTGCGGCCGTAGACGGTGACGGCGTTGTCGGCGCCGGGCTTCAGCACGGGCGGGTCGACATAGTCGATCCAGGGGCCGCTGCCCACCGAGAGGCGGTAGAAGTACTCGTCGCCGCCGCGGTAGAGGAGATCATGGACGCGGACCACGTAGGCCCCGTCCGCCTCGGCCCTGAAGTCGAGGAGCGGGTCGCGCGAGCGCGTGCCGACCATGCGGCGGATCTCGCGGCCCGAGGGATCGATCAGCGTGAGGACCGCCTGGGCGCGGGAATCGAGGCGGAGGGCCTGGACCTCGGCGAGGTAGCGCTGGCCCTTCTTCGCGACGATCTTGTAGCAGTCGTAGTTCTGGGCCTCGGTGGTCCCGTTGACGACCGCGCCGAGCGGCGGCTCCTGGGCGGTCGCGACGTCGTTGTTCGGCTCCTTCTCGAGCACTTCCTCGCGGCCGCTCACGGCGAAGCGGCGGGCGTTGGTGACGCCGAAGTAGCCGGCGGCGCGGACCTCGTAGATGCCGGCGGGCACGTCGGCCGCGATCGTGACCTTGAACTTGCCCTCGATGCCGCGGCCCTGAGGGTAGATCCGGCCCGGCTCCTCGCGCAGCTGCGCGGCCGTGATGCCGGGATGCGAGAAGATCAGCTTGTCGGCGCCGTCGAGGTCGGTGCCGCTCGAGATCCGGACGTCGACCACGGAGCCCGACTTGCCGCCCGCGGGCTGGAGGGCGT
>JACQFK010000515.1 GCA_016200125.1 Planctomycetota bacterium | reverse complement strand
GAGCCGCCGGTTGGGCGTCCGCCGCGGGGGCGTCGCCTTCCTTCAGGCCCTTCTTGACCTCGTTGACCCCCGAGCCGACGCCGCGCATGAGCTGCGGGATCTTGGACGGGCCGAACAGGAGGACGATCACGCCCACGATGATGATGAGTTCCATCGGGCTGAGACCGCCGATCGCCAGCAGGTTGATCATGTCACTTGGCCTTCTTTGATACCGTCACCACGTTGCCGCCCTTCGGATGGTGCCGGAGCTCGAACCGGTCCATGGTCCGCCGGACGGAGGAAAACACGTCTCCCTTGTCGGAGTTCAGCGATGCGCCGTAGTCGGCGAACCGCATCTCGAGCTCGGAATCCACCGACGTCAGGAGCACGTGGTACACGTTGTTTTCGTTGCCGCCGTAGGCGTGGCGCCGGATGGCCTCCACCGTATCCTTAACGGCCATCTGCATCTCGGAGATTCCCGCCGGCGAGAAACCGCTCTTGGTGGAGAAGCGCTTCACGAACTCCAGCAGGCCCTCCATGCACTCCGGGCTGAAGCTCAGGCTCAGCTGCACCGGGAGCGACTTCTGGCGCGGGAGGAAGTTGACCCTTCCGCCCCCCGAGTAGTTGAAGGAGGTCAGGCAGCGCGGGCACTTGTAGGTTCCGATGTCCTTGACCGCCAGCAGCGCCCGGCAGGCCTGGCATTCGACGTGGAGCGTCTCCGTCGAACCGGCCAGCGGCGCCGTCGGGATGCTTTGCGGCTGGAAGGTCGGGGGCGGCGGCGCGGGCTGCTGCACCACGTGCCGCTGCGTCGAGGGCGGAGGAGGCGGCGTGGCCACCACCGGGCTCTTGAGGACGACGGTCTGGTCGTTGGGGCTCGCGCCCGAGTCCGAGGCCTGCAGGTGCTTCAGCGCCTCGTCCCGGGTGCTGAAGATCCGGAAGAAAGCGTTGAGGCCCAGCATGTCGAAGACGACCTTGACCTTGGGCTGGACCTTGACGAGCGAGATGCCCCCCTTGTCGGGGGTCACCGAGTCGGACAGGTTGATCAGGTAGCCCAGGCCCGTGGAGTTGACGTACTTGACGTTCTCCATGTCCATGATGAAGCGCTCGACGCCGCGCTCTTTCACCGAGTTGAGATGGGTCTGGAAGGTGATGACGGTCTTGGCGTCGATCGACCCGTTGAGGATGACGAGAGCGGTGCCGGGCAGATTCTTGACTTCCTGGACCTGGATGGTCAGATCAGGCACCGCGGTCTCCGAATATCGTGAGGCGACGCTTCAGCCAGCTATGATATCCCCCCCTATAGGGGGAGTCAAGCCATGCCCCGGCGGAACGGCTCCGGAGCCTCCCTGATGTTCTCTAATCTTTCATCGTCACTTCGCCTCGGCGGGCGCGGGCAAATGTGAGCGGATAAGGAAACGGCCCCGGGCGTTGCGTCCGGGGCCGTTGAGGTTCCTTTTCCGAGGGACCTAGATATCCGACGACTTGATCGTCTGGCGCTTGTTGCCCTTCGCGCGGCCCGCCGCGTCCGAGATCAGCCCCTCGACCTTCTTCGAGAGCGCGTTGATCGCGTCGCCGCTGCACCGGCACTTCATCTTCTTCGCCAGGGCGCGAACCTTGGACTGCACGACGTACATTTCCGCCATTCGTCTCTCCTTCCGCAAAAAACCGTCCAAACAGCCCCAGAAGGGCGTTTATACGGCGGGCCGGGGGAAGAATCAAGAATTAAGAACCCCCACAAATCTAACGGTAACGTTTGTGGGGTTGACGCAGGGGCCGGAAGGCGGCGTCAAATGATTTGTCCGTCCCGGCTCTCTTGACCTATAATCCGGGACCGACAGGAGGCCCGATGCCGCTCCTGACGAGTCAGCCGATGCCCATCCAACGCCAGGACCTGGACCTGATCGCGACGCTGCGCCGGAACATCGAGAGCGTCATCTTCGGAAAGCCCGAGGTGGTGAAGCTCACGGTGACCTGCCTGCTCGCCCGCGGCCACGTGCTCCTCGAGGACGTGCCCGGCATCGGCAAGACCGCCCTCGCCCGCGCCACCGCCAAGTCCATCGCCTGCAGCTTCCGGCGCATCCAGTTCACGCCCGACCTGCTCCCCTCCGACGTCACGGGCGTCTCCATCCTCGACACCGCCCGGAAGGACTTCGTCTTCAAGCGCGGCCCCATCTTCTCCAACATCATCCTCGCGGACGAGATCAACCGCGCCACCCCGCGCACCCAGGCCGCGCTCCTGGAGGCCATGAACGAGAGCCGCGTAAGCGTCGACGGCGTCACGCACGAGCTGCCCTCCCCCTTCCTCGTCATCGCCACCCAGAACCCCCTGGAGTTCACCGGCACCTACCCGCTGCCGGAATCGCAGCTCGACCGCTTCCTGATGATCCTCCACATGGGATACCCGACTCCGGAGGAGGAGAAGCGGATCGTGGCTTCGCGCCGCGATCAGGATCCGCTGGAGTCGCTGCAGCCGGCGATTTCCGCGGAGGACGTCAACCGGCTCTGCGACCGCGTCAACGAGGTCAAGGTCGACGACGCCGTCACGAACTACGTGATCGAGATCGCCAACCGCACCCGCGGCGACAAGACCCTCGTCGCCGGCGTCAGCCCCCGCGGCGCCATCCACCTGACCCGCGCCGCCCGGGCCCACGCCCTGGTCGACGGCCGGGACTACGCGACGCCCGACGACATCAAGGCGGTCGCCGTGAACGTGCTCTCGCACCGCGTCGTCGAAAAGCGGTCGCGCGCCTCCCAGGACGGCCGCGCCGCCTCGGGCCAGATCCTCCGCAAGATCCTCCAGGAAATCCCGGTCCCCCAGTAGCTCCGGAGGGACGTTGAAGCCACGCACAAAGCGCTGGTCCTTCCGCGTGAACGGACGCGGCTGGATCTTCCTCGCCCTCTCGGCGTCGGTGGCCTTCGCCGCCGCGCTCAAGGGCAACAACCTGCTCTTCGCCATCTTCTGCGTCCTCATCGCGCAGTTCGTCGTCTCGGGCGTCCTCACCGTGATCGTCGCCCGGGGCATCGAGCTCTCCCGACTCCTCCCCTCCTCCGCGACGGCGGGCGGGCTCTTCACGGTCGGCATCCGCCTGCGGAACCTCAAGAAGTTCTGGCCCGTCTTCTGCCTGCGCATCGAGGACCGCGTGGGCTCCGCCGCCCGTCCGGTCGCCCTCCCCCCGACGCCCGTGTGGATCCCGATGGCCGGCGCCCGCAAGCGCATCCGCACGGCCTGCTACGCCACGGCGCCCGAGCGGGGCTGGGCCCGCCTGGGGCCCTTCACGGTCGTGTCGGAGTTCACCCCCGGGCTCTTCACCTACCGCCGCGTCGTCCCCGTGGTCAACCGACTGCTCGTCTACCCGCGGCTGGGCCTGCTCAACCGGCGCTTCTTCGACGCGCTGCTGGCCAAGGTCGAGTACAGCGAGCTCGCCGCCCACGACTACGAGCGCGGCCACGAGGAATTCGCGGGGCTCCGCGAGTTCCGCGAGGGCGACAGCCCGAGGGACATCCACTGGAAGATGTCCGCCCGCGTCCCCGAACGCCTCCTGGTGCGAGAGCACGACGACCCCCGCGTCCGCGACGTCGCCCTCCTGCTCGAGACCCACATCCCCCGGCCCGGCGACCTGCGCCGCCGCGGGCGGCTGGAGCGGGCCATCCCCTTCGCCGCGACGCTCGCCGAGGCGCTGCTCGGCGAAGGCTACCGCGTCCGCTTCCGCGCCTTCGCGCCCGCCCCCCTGGCGCTCGACCTGGATCCCCGCGCGGGCAACTTCGAGGACCTGCTCCGCGAGCTCGCCCTCCTGCGTCCCTCGCGGACGCACACGATGGCCGAGCTCCTGGCCGCCGAAGAGTCGCCGAAGGACGAGGTGATCTTCCTGCTCCGGATCGGCGACGAGCCGGTCCCCCAGCAGCAGGAGCTCCCCCATGCGCGGACCCTGACTCCGGCCGACATGAAGGCCCTCATGGACGAGCCCGCCGCCGAGGGCGAGGAGGCGGAGACCTCATGATGGAGCCGCTGGAGGTCATCAGCCCGCTCTCGCGCGACCGGCGCATCCGCCTGGCCGCCTACGCCGGCATGCTCGCCGCCTACCTCGCGGCGGTGAAGAGCGACCCGCTGACGCCTTTCCAGCTCGCCTTCTTCCTCGCCGCCGCCGGCTGGAGCCTCGCGGTCGAGCACCGCTTCCGCAAGCCCTTCTTCTCCGCGCCGATCAAGATCGGCCTGATCGCGGT
>JACQFK010000521.1 GCA_016200125.1 Planctomycetota bacterium | reverse complement strand
CGTCTTCGTAGGCCTTGCCGGCGCGCTCGGGCTTTCCGTTGCGGAGGAGGAGATCGGCGAGATCGAGCAGGCGCTTCTCCGCCCGCAGGCAGCGCTCGGCCGAATCCAGGTCCTTCGCCTTCTCGTAGCAGGTCGCCGCGCCCTGACGGTCGCCGCCGTCCTCGTAGAGCTTCGCGGCCGCGGCCCACTGTCCGCGGCGCTCGAGATACTGGCGCAGCGGGACGGTTCCGGCCTTCTTGAAGCAGGCCTCGGCGCCGCGCTGATCGGCGGCGCCCTCGTAGAGGCGGGCGGCGGGCTCCCACTCCTGGGCCCGCTCGTAGGCGCGGGCGGCGTCGGCGGGGCGGTTGAGCGACTCGAGAATCTCTCCGGCCCGCTTCCAGAGGCCGGCCTTCTGGGCTATGGCGGCCGCGCGTCCGGGGTCGCCGGCGCCGACGAGCATCTCGACCGCCTCGTCGCCGCGGCCGGCCTGCTGGAGCGCGTCGGCTTTCTGGTGGACGATGCGGAGCTGGGCCGCATCGGCGTCCTTGGACTTGCCGCCGATCTTCGAGACCCAGTAATTGAAGTGGTCGCCGATCCCCATCGCGGGTGAGTATAGCATCCCGGCGCCGAGGTTGTCCCCCGGGCGACGTCTAGTGAGTAGCATGAAAGCCGCGCTTCTGGCCCTGCTCTTGATGTGTCCTCAGGATCCGGCGTCCCTGATCGAGCGCTGGCGGGACGACTCGCCGCGGGTGCGCGACGAAGCAACGCGGACGCTTCGGGCGATGGACGACGCGGCGCTGCCGGCGCTGCGGACGGCCTTGAATGACCGCGATCCCGAGATGCGCGCCCGGGCGCGGTCGCTGATCGACCGGATCGAGTGGGACGCGGCGATGGATCCGGGGCTCCTGGCGCGATACGAGGGCCTTCGCCTCGCCTTCGAGACCGGCGACCACCCCCGCGTGATCGAGATTGCCACCAAGCGCAACCACGGCATCCGGGGATACCGGGGCGACTTCGAAGCCTACGGGATCAAGCTGCTCGATCATCCGGACGTCAATTTGAAGAGGGAAGGACTGGGACTCCTCGGAGCGTCCTGGGGCGTTTCGAGGAGGCCGATCGCGGCGCTCCTGCGGCAGATCGCCCGCTGGGATCCGGTCTCCTGGCAGGATCAGGGGTCATCCTGGCTGGGCGCTTTCGGCGGGAAGGTCTATGAGCTGGGTTCGCCCCTCGACCGCGACCTCCTGGCCGCGACCCACTCCGAGCACGCTGAAGCCGAAGGCATTTTGAAAGTACTGCGCGCGCGGCACGGCGTCGCCGACGCCGAGACGGAGCTGCCGAAGCTGGTCGCGAGCGAACTTCGGCAGGTCTCCTGGCTCGCGCTCCGCTGCGTGCGCGACCTCGCGTGCAAAGCCGCGCGGCCGCAGGTGCTGCGGCGCCTGCAGGAGCCGGACCTGCTCTCCACCGTCGCGGAAGTCGCCGTGGCGATCGAGGACGACGCCTGCCGTGCCGCGTACATCGAACTCTGGCGCTCGACTCCGCCCGAGAAGAGGACCTACAGCCATGTCCGGCTGCTGGCCCGGTCGGGGGCGCCGGAGACCGTGCCGACCCTGCTGGAGCTGGTCGAGACCGGGCCCCGACCCATGGCGTACGAGGCCGCCTTCGGTCTGGCGGCGCTCCGGGTCCATGAGGCGATCGACCTTCTCCTGTCCCCCGCGGCAGCGGCGGATCTTCGCTCGGATTTCCTGAGATGCGCCGCACGGATCGTGGACGCCCGCGATGTCGGAAAGCTCGCGGAACAGCTGGTTTCTTCGTCGGAGTCTCTCCGCAACGACGCCCGATGGCTGCTCATAACGAACTCGGACAAGGACGCGCGAGCCCGCCTGGTCGAGCTGCTGGTCGCCGAGAAGAGACCCGAGATACGGGACCGCCTCTTCGATGTCGTCAAATGCTGCCAGGAGGATCCCGCCCTGATCGAGAGCGTTCCCGACAAGACCCTGGAGTCGATCCTCCGCGAAGGCGAGATCAACGCCGCCTGCAACGCGGCCGATCTTCTCCTGAAGCGGAAAGGCGCCGCGGCGCCGCCGATCATCGAGGAGACCATCCTGGCGATCGGAGAGCCGCGGGCACTGTTGCTGCACAAGATCGCCGACCACCCCTCGGAGCGGCTCGCCCGGGCGGCGGCGGAGTGGCTGGAGGGGGAGTTCGCCGCCTATGCCGTGATCCCCTATCTTGAGAAGGCAGGCAGCCCCGAGGCGAGAGCGGCGCTGGAGCGGGCCGCAAAGGCGCTGAAGAATGAGAATGCCAGGGCAGTTGCCGTCGCGGCGGCCGCGCGGCTCAGGGGGGATCCTCCGCCCAAAGACCTCATGGAGGACTGGATCGACCGCGACTCCTGGTTCCGCCATGTCGACCCGGTGACCACGGATGCTCCCGGGGCGCGCGAGGAGATCCGGAAGAAGTTCAAGGAGGGCTGGGCGGGGTCCTATGTCAAGGCGCTCCGGAGCTGGGCCCATCCCGAAATGATCCCGAAGCTGATGGAAGGACTCCGTCGCTGGGACGAAGGGCTCGCCGAGCGGGTTCAACGGGAGGGAGTGCCGGGATCCTGCCTCATCTCAGGCGACGAAGTCTATGGGGGCGACTGGATGGTCGCCCTGAGGGCGACGGACGACCGCTCGCTCGCGCCCTTCTTTGTCGAGCGGCTCGCCGATCCGGACGACTGGGTGCGCCACGTGGCGGTCGAGACCGCGGGCCGCTGGCGTCTCAAGGAAGCCGCCCCGACGCTGCGCCGCCTGGTCCGGTCGGGGGACTTCTCGGTCCGCGCCGACGCTCTCCTCGCCCTCGCCAAGATCGGCGAGCCGGGGACGAAGGAGTTCATCATCCAGCACCTGCGGGACAATCCGCACGCCGCGCCCTATGCCCTGGCCCGCCTGGGGGCGAAGGAGGCCTGCCCGGAGATTGCCCGGCTGCTGGACGATCCCAGTCCCCACGCCCCCGTCCTGGGCGCGCTCGATCTGCTGACTCATTCCGAGGTTTACGCGCGGGTGGATCGGCTCCTGCCGCCCAGGCGTTCGGGAGAGCCGCGCCTCGCCTCCACGGTCATCGAGGAACTCCTGGGCAGCCCGGTCCGGATCACGGGATCCTGCATCCCGGAACTGCATCTCAGCGCCGACAACACCTTACGGGGCGCTCTCGAGGGCTACACGGGGATGAACCGGGACTTCTATACGCCCTACGACAAGATGCCGACCTTCGTGTTCCGGAACGGGGCGGTCGAGTTCTGCAGCGCGGACGAAGCGCGGGCCGTCTGGAAAGCCCGTCGCTAGCGGCCGTCACAAAACAAACTGGTTGTTTCGTGACATGTCACAAAACAACCAGTTTGTTTTGTGACAGTCAGCCCTCGCGGGTCAGGGGGTGGTAGTTGGACTGGCCGCCGTCGACGCTGAGGACCTGGCCGGTGACGTGGGCCGCCTCGTCGGAGGCGAGCCAGAGGACCGCGGAGGCGTGGTCCTCGCCCTTCGCCAGCCGGCCCGCGGGGATCATCGCCTCGTAGTCGGAGAGGCCCGCGCCGCGCGCCGCCGCCGACTTGCGCAGCATCTCCGAGTCGGTCATGCCGGGGCAGATGCAGTTCACCGTGATGCCGTGCGGCGCCGTCTCGACCGCGAGGCAGCGCGCGAAATGGACCGCCGCGGCCTTTGCGGCGCAGTAGGCGATCTGCCGCGTGCGGACGATCAGCCCGGCGATGGACGAGATGACGATGATCCGCCCCGCGAGCCGCGGGATCATCGAGCGCAGCGCGGCCTGCGAGCAGAGAAAGGCCGCCTTCACGTCGACGTCGAACTCGCGGTCCCAGGCCTCTTCGGGGAAGTCCAGCGCGGGCGCGGAGTTGAAGGTCCCCGCGTTGTTGACGAGCAGCCAGAGCGGTCCGAGTTCCTTCTCCGCCCGGGCGACCATCGACGTCACGTCCGCCGCGCGCGTGACGTCGCCGGGGCAGGGCAGGCAGCGCCGGCCGCCCGACGAGAGTTCCGCCGCCGCGCGGGCGGCGCCTTCGGGGTCGACGTCGTTGAGCGCGACCTTCACGCCGCGCTCGCAGAGGCCCCTCGCGATGCTCAGGCCGATGCCGCGCGCGGCGCCGGTCACCAGCGCGCAGCGGCCTTCGAGGCTCATTCGGCGTCCCCCTTGTTCTTCGGGACGTGCTCCCGTCCCTTCATCAGCCGCGTCAGCGCGTCGCTGCAGGGGGCCGCGAGGCCGAGGCGGCGGCTCTCGCGCGCGACGTAGCCGTTGAGGGCGTCGATCTCCGTCCGCTTCCCGCGGGCCAGGTGCTGCATCATCGACGGCCGGTGGAACTTGTGCGAGCAGTACTCCTTGATCGCCGCCAGCGGGTCGGGCTCCGTCGACTCGATCCCCTTCGCGCGGACCAGCGCCACGGTCTCCTCGATGATCCGGGTCTGGAACTCGTCCAGGTCGGGAACCTCGCGGATCTGGCCGGGCCGCAGGCCCGTCAGGGCGCAGAGCGCGTTGATCCCGCAGTTGTGGATGAACTTCGACCAGATCGTCCGCATCACGTCGTCGACGACCTCCGGGTTCATCCCCGCCTCGGAGAGGAGGCCGGTCAGCGTCGCAAGCCGCGCGCTGCGCGACCGGTCGAGCTCGCCGATATAGGTGGCGCCGTTGTTGGTATGGCGGACGTGGCCCGGGCCCTGGACGTCGCCGCTCTGGAAGCTCAGGCCCGCCAGAATCCGTCCCTTCCCGAGCGCCTCCTCCAGGATCTCGACGTTGCCGACGCCGTTCTGCAGCGTGAGGCAGCAGCCGTCCTTCTTGAGGAGGGCGCGCGCGGCGCGGGCGGCCTCCGGGGTGGCGTAGGAGTTCACGCAGATCAGGACGACGTCCGCCGGGGGCGCGCCCTGGGCGTCGACGAAGGCCTGGGGGCGGACCCTGAAATCGCCGGTCAGCCCCTCGATGTGGAGGCCCCGGCCCGCGATCGCCTCCACGTGCTCCTTCCAGACGTCGAGGAAGGCCACGCGCTGGCCGATCCTCGCCAGGTTGCCGCCGTAGACGCAGCCCATGTTGCCTGCGCCGATCACGACGAACTGCAGCACGCCGGTCATTTCTTGAATGATCATAGCACCGCCGGGTCGATATGCTCCCCGCAAGTAACTCGGCGGCGGGTGCGAACCTTGCGGGAAATCCGCCGCGCTCCGCTCAAAAAAATGCGCGAATTCTCCCGGTGGAATTCGCGGAACTTCCGCCCGGAAACTAAGATGATGCCGATGGCCGACGCGCCCCTCCTCGTCCTCCGCGGCATCCAGAAGCGCTTTCCCGGCGTCCATGCCCTGAAGGGCGTCGATCTCGAGGTCCGCCGCGGCGAAGTCCACGCCGTCGTCGGGGAGAACGGCGCGGGCAAGAGCACCCTCATGCAGATCCTCGCCGGCGTGCATCGTCCCGACGCCGGCCGCATCGACTTCGACGGGCGCTCCGAAGTGGTCTTCCCCGACGAACGGGCGGCCCAGAAGGCGGGCGTGGCGCTGGTCTTCCAGGAGCGAAGCCTTTTCGGGCCGATGAGCGTGGCGGAGAACGTCTTCGCCGCCCGCCAGCCGGCGGACCGCTGGGGGAGGATCGATCACCGGGCGCTCCGCGAGCGCACCGCGGCGGCGGTCGCGGAGGTCGGGCTCTCGGTCGACCCCGATGAGCCGGCCGAGCGGCTGTCGTCCGCGCAGCAGCAGCTGGTCGAGATCGCCAAGGCGCTGTCGCTCCAGCCGAAGCTCATCATCTTCGACGAACCCACGGCGGCGCTGAGCCCCGCCGACGCCCGGCTGCTCTTCGGCGTGATCCGGCGCCTCCGCTCGCAGGGCGCCGGCATCGTCTACATCTCCCACCGGCTTGAGGAGATCTTCGAGATCGCCGATCGCATCAGCGTGCTCAAGGACGGCGCGGGGCAGGGGACTTTTCCGACGTCGGCCCTGACGCCCTCGGATCTCGTCGCGAAGATGGTCGGTCGCGACCTGGGCGAGCGGCCGGTCCGGAAGGGAACGGCGGGCCCTCCGCTGCTCGAGGTGTCGGGGGACGTCTCCTTGAGCGTCCGGGCGGGCGAGATCGTCGGCCTGGCGGGTCTGGTCGGAGCCGGCCGGACGGAGCTCGCGCTCGCCCTGTTCGGCGCGCGGCCCTTCAGGTCCGGACAGGTGAAGATCGAGGGCCGCCCGGTCACGCTGCACTCCCCGGCGGACGCGATCGCGGCCGGCATCGGCTACCTCTCGGAAGACCGCAAGGAGAGCGGGCTCTTTCTCGACATGAGTATCGAGGAGAACATCGGCGTGGCGCGATACGGCGGCCGGGAGCAGCGGGCCGCGACGGAGACGATGCGCGAGAAGTTGCGGATCGTCTGCCGGGGCCCGGAGGAACCCGTTCGCAACCTGAGCGGCGGCAACCAGCAGAAGGTCGTCCTCGCCCGCTGGCTCGTGTCCCCTCCGAGAGTCCTCATCGTCGACGAGCCCACCCGCGGCGTCGATGTCGGCGCCAAGGCGGAGATCCACGGTTTGCTCGAGGATCTCGCGTGCGGCGGCGCCGCGGTCCTCGTCATCTCCTCCGACCTGCCCGAGGTGCTGGCCGTCTCCGACCGCATCCTCGTGATGCGGGCGGGCCGGATCGCGGGAGAGCTCTCGAGGGCCGAGGCCACGGAACCGGGCGTCATGAAGCTCGCGTCGATGGGATAGAGGAAGCCGCGGATGAAGCGTTCGCCCGCCTATTCCCGTGAACTCGATCTTCTGCTCGTCATCTATCTGAGCGTCATCCTGCTTTCGATCCTCTATCCCGCCTCGTTCTTCTCCTGGGACAACGCGCGGGCGATCCTCCGGAACCTCGCGGTCGACGGAACCCTCGCGGTGGGGATGATGGCGCTCATGATCGCAGGGGTCTTCGACCTGTCGGTCGGTTCGACGATGTCGTTGGCGGGCGTGCTGGCCGGATGGCTCATGGTCCGGCAGGGCTGGCCCTGGGTGCCGGCGGTGGTGGCGGGACTGGCCGCGGCGGCGGCGGGGGGCGTGGTGAACGGGCTCCTGGTGGCCTGGGCGCGGGTGAACGCGCTGATCACGACGCTCGGGACCATGGGCGTGCTCGCGGGCATCGCGCTCCTCATCGGCGGACCGGGAATCGCGAATCTGCCCCAGGGATTCACCGCGATCGGCCAAACGGATGTCCTGGGGCTCCAGCTCCCGGTCTGGTTCATGATCCTGCTGGCGGCCGCCGCGCACTATCTGCTGCGCAACTCCCGCCCCTTCCGCCAGCTCTACTATGTAGGGGCCAACGCGAAGGCCGCACGGCTCTCCGGCATCGCCGTCGAGAAGATCCAGGTCCTGGGCTTCACGCTGATGGGGCTGATCTCGGGGGCGGCGGGCATCCTCTTCGCGGCGCGGGTCGGCACCGCGGTGTCGACCGCCGGCGCGGGGGCCGAGCTGCGGGTCGTCACGGCGGTTATCCTGGGGGGCGCGAGCCTGCAGGGCGGGAAGGGGAGCATTCCGGGCGCGCTGATCGGCGTGCTGTTCATCGCGCTGGTGAGCAACGCGCTCATCATCATCCGGCTGTCGTCCGAATGGCAGGGCATCGTGGTGGGGATCATCCTGGTGCTGGCGGTGGCCCTGGACTCCTTCCAGAGCAGAGCGAGGTAATCATGAAGCCGCCGATACGCGAACTCCTGGTCCTCGGGGGCGGGATGGCGGCGGGCGCCGTCCTTTCCACCTGGGTCAGCCCCGAGCGGCGGGCCGGGAGGAAATCCGCGGCCTCCGCGGGCGGAGCCGCGAGCGGGGAGGAGGAGTACGTCTGGCTCTCGGCCAACGCGAATCTCTCGCTCTTCACGGGCCGGGACCATCCGGCGCTCTACAAGGTCGGCGCGGAGCTGGGGGTGCGGGTGACGATCGCGGGCCCGAACACGGTCGATATCCCGGGGCTGGTCGCCGCCATCGAGCAGACGACCGCGCGGCGGCCCTCCGGGATGATGGTCGTGGGCTGGGATGCGAACGCCCTGATCCCGGCGATCAACAAGGCGGTCGAGTCGGGCGTGCCCGTCGTCTGCGTCGACGCCGACGTGCCGGCGAGCAAGCGGCTGGCCTTCATCGGCACCGACTGGTTCGACCTCGGCGTCCGGCAGGGCGAAGCCATGGTCAAGGCCCTCCAGGGGAGACGGGGGGAAGTGGCGCTGCTGGGGTTGATCGAGCAGGCGATCGACCAGCAGGCCTTCACCGGGTTCCGCTCCGTGGTGGAGAAAGCGGGACTCACGGCGCTGGAGCCCCAGCAGGACAAGGGCAACCAGGCGGAGGCCGCGCGCGTGGCTTCCGCGATCCTCCAGGCGCGTCCCGGGCTGGTCGGCATGGCGGGCTTCGATTCCGAAAGCGGACCGGGGATGGGACTGGCGCTCCGCGAGTCGGGGCGGGCGGGGAAGGTCGTCGCCACCTGCGTGGAGACCGCGGAGCAGCACCTCCGCCTGCTCAAGGATGGCGTCCTGACGGCCTGCATCGGCCAGAAGCGGGAGCTCTTCACCTACTACGGGGTGAAGTCGCTCCACGACTACGTGCATTCCACGCTCAAGCTGACGGCCGACGACCGCCGCGCGGGGGTCACCCCGGTGCCGGTGAATTACAGCACCGGGACTTTTACGGTCACCCGCGAGAACGTGGACCTCTACCTGACGCGGGGAAACTGACCCGTGGAGCCGCTTCGCTTCGCTCTTGCGGGCGCAGGATTCTGGTCCTCGTTCCAGCTGGCCGCCTGGGGCGAGATCCCCGGCGTCCGCTGCGTGGCGATCTGCGACCGCGACCGCTCGAAGGCGGAAGCGCTCGCCGCCGCGCGGGGCGTCCCCCGCTGCTACACCGACGCCGAGGAGATGCTCGACCGGGAGAAGCCGGAGCTCCTCGACATCGTGACCGACGCGCGCTCCCACGGTCCGCTGGTCCGCCTCGCCGCCCGGCGGAAGATCGCCGTGATCTGCCAGAAGCCGATGGCCGCGACGCTGGAGGAGTGCGAGGAGCTCACGGCGCTCTGCCGGGCGGAGAAGCTGCCCTTCGCGATCCACGAGAACTGTCGCTGGCAGGCGCCGCTGCGGCGGGTGAAGGAACTCATCCGGGCCGGAGCGATCGGAACGCCTCATCGGTGCCGGATCGACATGATCTCAGGCTTCGACGTGTTCGCGAACCAGCCGGGCCTGCGCGCGGAAGAGCGGATGATCCTCGCGGACCTCGGCTGTCACCTCTTCGACCTGGCGCGCAGCTGGTTCGGGGAGGCCGACCGCGTCTACTGCAGGACCCTGCGGGTCCGCCCGGACATCAAGGGCGAGGACACGGCGACGGCGCTGCTCACGATGGGCGGGACGATCGTCACGGTGAACATGGCCTACGCGGGGACGCCGCTGGAACGGGAGTGCTTCCCGGAAACGCTCGTCTTCGTGGAGGGCGACCGCGGCTCCCTCGAGGTGCTGCCGTCGTGCCGGATCCGCATCGTCACGCGGCAGGGAACGGAGGACCTTCACGTGCCGCCCCCGGCCTACGCCTGGGCCGATCCCAAGTATGCCGTCGTCCAGTCGAGCATGGTGCCCTGTCTCAACGACCTGGCGCGGTCGTTGCGCGCGGGGTCGCCGGCGGAGACCGACGCCTCCGACAACCTGAAGACCATGAAGCTGGTCTTCGCCGCTTACGAGTCGGCGGCGGGCGGCCGTGCGCTGCGGATCTCGGAATGAGAGAGATAACCGTCGCTGCGCTCAGGAGGGCTTGGCTCTCCCTCGATGCCAGGACCGCATCCCCGCCATGCCCCGGCGCCGCCAGTCGCCCGTGGCTTGACGGCGGCGAGTCTGGGACGGAGCGGGAAGCTGCCGGGTCAGCCAGGGTTCCTCGCGGATTCTCTCACGGGAAACCGCCATCTTTGGAGTCATAACCGACTCCTTTCGCAACGGATTCAGGCACTCCACTCTTGATGGAGCAAACGACGTGCCGGGAGGCGTCCCCCCCCAGGCCGCGTGTTTCGAGCCTGAAAAAGTCCCGAAGTCCGCGGATATCTCCGTTCCATCGACTAGAGTGAAGGGATGCGCCCCTTGGCCGAAGGATTGCGCGTTTCAGGTCGCCTATGCCGAAGCTGACCGCGAGGGGAGCGGACCCGGAGTCGTATTGGACTCTGCCTTCCTCGGACCTGCTCACCCGGTTGGGGACTTCGGCCTCGGGGCTCTCCTTCGTCGAAGCCGAAGCGCGCCGCAAGACGTTCGGGCCGAACGTCCTCAGCGACCGTGGACGCCAATCCTGGTTTTCGCATCTCGTCAACCAGCTGCGCAGCCCCCTCGTCCTCCTGCTGGTCGGCGCCGCGGTGGTGTCCCTGGGGGTCTCCGAGTGGACGAGCGCCGCGATCATCGTCGCCATTGTCGCCGCCAGCGTCGCCATCGGGTTCTGGCGCGAGTACGACGCCGGCCGCGCGGTCCAGAAGCTCCTCGCGCGCGTGACCCTCCGGGTTCGAGTCCTGCGGGATGGAGTGCCGGTGTCGATCCCCTCGAGCGAGGTTGTTCCGGGAGACGTGGTTCTCCTGGGCGCCGGCAGTCTCGTTCCCGCCGACGGCGTGCTCCTCGAAGCGACGGACTTCTTCGCCAGCCAGGCGGTGCTGACGGGGGAGAGCCTCCCCGTCGAAAAGTCGCCCGGCCAGGCGCCGGCCGGGGCCGGGCTCGTGGAGCGCACGAACACGGTCTTCATGGGAACGAGCGTGCGGAGCGGCACCGCCCGCGCGCTCGTGGTCCGGACCGGCCGCTCCACCGTG
This sequence comes from Planctomycetota bacterium, assembly GCA_016200125.1. The sequence goes on along the minus strand of JACQFK010000521.1, from coordinate 577 downwards.
TTCGGGGAGATCGCCGGGAAGCTCAATCTCCGGCCCCCGGAGACCGAGTTCGAGCGGGGGCTCCGGCACTTCGGCACCCTGCTCACGACGGTCGCCTTCGTCCTGGTGATCATCGCCCTGGCGGTGAACGTCCTCCTGCATCGGCCCGTGATCGAATCGCTCCTCTTCGCCATCGCGCTCGCCGTGGGCCTTTCGCCGGAGCTGCTTCCGGCCATCCTGAGCGTGAACCTCGCCCGCGGCGCCCGGCACATGGAGCGGTACGGCGTCATCGTGCGGCGCCTGAACGCCATCGAGAACCTGGGGAGCATGGACGTGCTGTGTTCCGACAAGACCGGGACGCTGACCGAAGGGAACGTCCGCCTCCACGGGGCCTTCGACCCGGCGGGGGCGCCGTCCGCCGAAACCCTCCGGCTCGCCGCGATCAACGCGGCGCTGGAGACCGGGCTGGCCAATCCCCTGGACGACGCGATCCTCGCCGCCTCTCCGCCCGGCGCGGCGGCGCCGGAGAAGCTCGCCGAAATCCCCTACGACTTCATCCGCAAGCGGGTCAGCATCGTCGTCCGGGAGGGCGCGCGGG
>JACQFK010000042.1 GCA_016200125.1 Planctomycetota bacterium | reverse complement strand
TACGGCCTGGTCGCCGACCTCCTCGCGTCGCGGAACGAGCCCGCCACCACCGCCGCGTTCATCCACGCGCTCTCGACCGCCCTCACCGAGCCCGCCGTCGAGCTCCTGCTGCGGCTGCTCCACGACGGCAACCCGCGGCTCCAGGAGGCCGCCGTCGACGCGATGAAGCTCCGCCGTGACTCCGGCTTCCCCACGCTGCTCGCCGCCGTCCTCTCCCGGATGACGGCCGACCGCCTCGAGGCGCTCGCGCAGCGCACCCGGGACCTCCCCTGGTGGCACACGGTCGAGGCGGCGCCTGACCTCGATTCGTTCACGGCCGCCAAGCTCATGGAGTTCATCGCGCGCTCCTCGATCGAGCCGGAGCGGCGCGACGCCTTCATCTCCCATTTCCGCGGATCGCCGCAGGCGGACGTCCGGGCGCGCGTTCTGCTCACCCTCCAGTCCCTGGGCCACCCGGGGCTCCTCGGGGTCGCCGAGGCGCTCCTCGAGGATCCCTCCGACGAGGTGAAGCTGGCCGCCGCGCGCACCCTCATCGGGCTCAATCCGCCGAACAAGGCCCGCCTCCTGATGCCGCTGATGGGCGCCGCGTCCGAGGAGCTCCGCCGCATGGCCATGCGCGAGGTGGCCAGCGCGGGCTTCGACAAGTACCTGCGTTCCTTCGACCGCCTCGACGCCGCGACGCGCGTGGCGGCGGCGCGGGCCCTCGCGAAGATCGACCCCCGCATCGTCGACCGGCTCGCCGAGGAGATCACCGCCCTCGATCCGGAGCGCCGCCTGCGCGCGCTGAAGGTCATCGACTTCGTGGACGCGGAGACCGACCTGCGGCAGAACCTGATGGCGCTCCTCAACGATCCCGACCGCCGCGTCCGCGCCACCGCGATCAAGATCGTCCAGCTGACGGAGAGCGTGGACGGCATGCGGCTCCTGGTCGCCGCGCTCAGCGATCCCGATCGCCGCGTCCGCGCGAACGCGATCGAGGCCTTCGAGGACAGCGGCGAGCCGCGCTGCGTGCCGGTGCTGCTGCCCTTCCTGCGCGACGAGGACAACCGCGTGCGGGCCAACACCGCCAAGGCGGTGTGGAACCTGGGGAGCGAGGAGGGGAAGAAGACCCTCCAGGCGATGATCGACGACCCCGAGGAGATGATGCGCCTGTCGGCGGTCTGGGCCATGGGCCAGGTGCGCTTCCCCGGGGCGATCGACCTCCTGCTGGCGCGGCTCGACACGGAGCAGAGCCCGTCGGTCCGCTCCAAGATCAACGAGGTGCTCGCGCGGGAATCGCAGAAGGAGGCGGGGACCGCGTGAACCTGCTGCCGTTCGTCCAGAACGACGCCCTCGAAAAGGTGAGCCGCGGCTTCCGCGAGTACTCGCAGTCCCAGGGGGTCCTGGCCCTCGTCGTGGGGATCCTTCTGGCCTTCGGCATCGCGGCCGCGCTTCTCTACGCCGTCCTGTCCGGGCGCGACCGCATCGTCGGACGGCGGATGTTCTTCAAGCTCGCCCGGGCCAGCAAGCTCGCCCGTCCGGAGGCGGAGTTCCTGATCCAGGTGGCCCGCCGGGTCCTTCCGGACAATCCGCCGGCGATCTTCGTCCGGCGCACGCTGTTCGAGAACGCGGTGGGCGATCTCGAGCCGGAAGGCGGCCTGGTCCAGTCGGTGCGGAAGAAGGTCTACGGCCCATGAGCTCCCGCGCCGACTACGACAAGCTCCTGAAGGAGATCGCCCATCACAACCGGCTCTACTACGACCAGGCCGCGCCGGAGATCTCCGACGCCGAGTACGACCGGCTCTACCGGCGCCTTGAGGCGATCGAGGCCGAGCATCCGGACTGGGTGACCCCCGATTCGCCGACGCAGGTGGTGGGGGGCCAGGCCATCGAGCGCTTCGAAAAAGCCGAACACCGCCAGCCCATGCTCTCCCTCGAGAAGGCCTATGCGAAGGAGGAGATCGCCGCCTGGATTGCGTCGATGGAGCGCGAACTCGGCCGCCCGATCGAGTCCGCCTTCACGGTGGAGCCGAAGATCGACGGCGACTCGCTGGAACTGGTCTACGAGAAGGGCGCGCTGACGCTCGCCGCCACGCGCGGAGACGGCCGCATCGGCGAGAACGTCACCCACACGGTGAAGACGATCCGAGGCCTGCCGCATCGGCTGGCCGAGGCGCCCGAGCTGGCGGAGATCCGGGGGGAAGCCTACCTCGATCTCGCGGACTTCCGCGAGCTCAACCGGAAACTTCAGGAGAAGGGCGAGGAAGCCTTCGTGAACGCGAGGAACCTCGTGAGCGGCTCGCTGAAGCAGAAGGACGCCCGGGTGACGAAGTCGCGCCCGCTGAAGTTCGTCGCCTACGGCCTCGGCTCCCTGAAAGGGCGGAAGTTCGCGACGCACGTGGAGGTCCTGGCCTGGCTGGCCTCGCTGAAGTTCGAGGTCCCCGACTACCGGGTCTGCCGCGGCGCCGACGAGATCCAGGCCTACTGGGAGGATCAGGCGGGCAGGCGGGACGCGCTTCCCCGCGAGATCGACGGGATCGTCGTGAAGGTGAACGACCTTTCGCTGCGCGACCAGCTGGGCGCCCGCTCCAAGAGCCCCCGCTGGGAGATCGCCTACAAATTCCAGTCGCGCGAGGAGAACACCCAGGTGCTCGCGGTCGACTGGCAGGTGGGCCGGAGCGGCAAGCTCACCCCGGTGGCGCGGCTCAAGTCGGTCCCGATCAGCGGCGTCACGGTCTCGAACGCCACGCTGCACAACCCGGCGCAGATCCAGAAGCTCGACGTCCGGGTGGGGGACACGGTCGTGGTGACCCGCTCGGGCGACGTGATCCCCTACGTGGTCAAGGTGATCGAGGGGAAGCGGCCCGCGGACGCGAAGCCGCTCGAGGTGCCCGGGAAGTGCCCGGTCTGCGGCGCGAAGACGGAGCGGACGGAGTCCGACGTCCTCTGCAGCAACAGCTTCGCCTGCCCCGCGCAGTTCAAGGGGGCGATCGACCACTTCTGCTCCCGCGCCGCCATGAACATCGAAGGGCTGGGCCCCGAGTGGATCGAGCAGTTCGTCGACACCGGGATCGTGAAGACGCTGGCCGACCTCTACTCGCTCAGGAAGGAGGATCTCCTCAAGCTGGAGCGGATGGGCGAGAAGCTGGCGCAGAACATGCTCGATGCGATCGCGGGGTCGAAGCAGCCGACGCTTCCGCGCTTCATCAACGCGCTCGGCATCAAGCACGTGGGCGAGGCCACGGCCCGGGCCCTGGCGGACCATTTCGGGTCGCTCGAGAAGCTCCAGGCGGCGTCGCTGGAGGAGCTGCAGGAGACGCCGGACGTGGGGCCCGCCGTCGCGGCATCGATCCGCCAGTTCCTCGACGATCCGCGGAACGCGGCGCTGATCCGGCAGCTGCGGGACGCCGGGATCGCGTTCAAGGCGCCTGAACGCGCGGGCGACCAGCTGGCGGGGCAGGTGATCGTCTTCACGGGCGGACTGGAGAGGGTCACGCGGGACGAGGCCAAGGCGCTCGCCCAGTCCCACGGGGCGAAGACGGCGGAAAGCGTGTCCAGGACGGTGACGCTCGTCGTCGCGGGGCCCGGGGCCGGGAGCAAGCTTGAAAAGGCGAACAAACTTGGTATAAAGGTGGTGGACGAAGGGGCCTTCCTGAAGCTCATCGGAAGGTGAGAAAAGGACGGGCCCTTTTTTTTATCGGATGGAGGTCGAGCCGTGGTGGACAAGGAAAGATTCATCTACGGCCGCTCGGCCGTCTTCCGCCTCCGGGAGCACATGCGCCGCCTGCTGGATTCCTGCCACATCGGGCAGATGGACTGCCCCTTCCAGATCGACGAGCTCTGCAAGGGCGCGAAGGACACGCTGTCGGCCAACGGCATGAAGGCCGGCTACATCCGCCCCGTGGCCTACATCGGCGACGGCGGCATGGGCGTCTTCCCCGGCAACAACCCGATCCGGGTGTTCATCGCGACCTGGAAGTGGGGCGCCTACCTGGGCAAGGACGCCCTCGAGAAGGGCATCCGGGCGAAGATCTCGTCCTACACGCGCTGGCAGCCCAACACGGTGATGACCCGCGGCAAGCTGACGGGCCACTACGTGACGGGCATCCTCGCCAAGCGCGAGGCGAAGGCGCTCGGCTTCGACGAGGCGATCATGCTCGACACCGAGGGCTTCTGCGCCGAGGGTTCGGGCGAGAATCTCTTCATCGTCCGGGACGGCAAGATCAAGACCGCGCCGTTGACCTGCGTGCTGCCGGGCATCACGCGGGACACGGTCATGACGCTGGCGCGCGAGCACAGCATCCCGATCGAGGAGCAGCGCTTCAGCCGCGACGAGCTCTACATCGCCGACGAGGCCTTCTTCACCGGAACGGCCGCGGAGGTCACCCCGATCGGAGAGGTGGACGGCCGCCGGATCGGCAAGGGTGGGATAGGTCCGATCACGAAGAAGCTCCAGGACTCCTTCTTCGAGGTGGTGAAGGGCCGCAACGCGAAGCACGCCGACTGGCTCGATGTCTACGCGGCGGGCGGCGGCTCCGAGAAGGAGTCGAAGAAGCCCGCCAAGGCGCGGGCCTAGCCGGGACGGACCACGGAGGCACGGAGCCCGCAGTCCGCGAAGAGGGATCAGCGGCAGAGGCAGAGGGTCACGAGGGCCAGGCCCGTCGCGATGAGCGGGTCGTCTTCCTTCATGAGGGCGGCCGGGTTGCGGAAGGACCCGTCGGGCTGCTGCCGGGCGAGGACCGAGGAGCCCGTCGCCGGATCCGGCCGCACTTTCGATCGGACGAAGGCGCGGTAGAAGAACAGCGCTTCCTTCCACTCCTCCGGCAGGGAGAGCCCCGGGTCGGACGTCGGCGGGGTTCCCAGGATCCGAAGGGCGTCGAAGGTGGCGGTCTCATACCCGATCCCGGTCCCTGCCTTGTTCTGGTGCTCCCAGAGGCGGCTCGGGGTGAAGAAGTAGCCGCCGGCAGGGGCGCGGCAGCGCCCGGCGAAACGACGGGCCTTGGCGTCGCCCCCCAGTGCCTCGACCGCGAAGGCCGTCACCGAGACGTCCGGCCGCCGGCAGTCGGGCTTTTTCGGAATCACCGCCCCGTGGTCCCAGCCGCCGTACTCCGGGTCCGCCTCGCTCCAGCCGTTGTGCTCCGTAAGCTGCCGTGCCCGGAGGGCGAGTTCGAGCGGGCCGGTGTCCGTTGACCGGCCGAGCCGGCGGAGCGCCAGGATCGAGAGGGCCAGGGCGTAGGAGGGGTACTCGTCCCCGGAGATCGGAAGGCGGCCGAGGCCGCGGTCGATCGCCGCGCGGTGGGGCGCCAGCGTTTCGAGGGGCGCATGGGAGAGCGCGTACAGGACGAAGGGCGTGAGGGCCTGGCCCGAGCCGAGGACCGTCGTGGTGTCGGACTTCCAGAGGCCGTCGGGGGTCTGGCGGCTGACGAGGAAGTCGACGGCTCGAGAGATCGGAGTGGGCGGCGGCGGCGGGGAAC
>JACQFK010000520.1 GCA_016200125.1 Planctomycetota bacterium | reverse complement strand
GGGAGCGGTTGCGGCCCTCTTCGGCGCGATCTGGTCGGAATGGAAGCGGCGCCGTTTCCTGAGCCGCCTGCCGCCGGAGCTGAGAAAGGTCGAGGACGGTCCGAAGCCCTACACCCGGAACGAGCAGGAGGCGCTTCAGCAGTATTGCCGCCGCGTGGCGGCGGAGCTGCCCGGCTGCGCGCTCACGGCGCCCACGCAGATCCAGCTCCTTCACCGCGGGATCCGAGGTCGCTGCGATTTCATCTCCGACAAGACGGAGATCCAGATGCAGACCGGCGACATCATCCGCCAGGTCGTCGAGGTGCTGCCGGTGGGGTTTCCGATGTCTCTTCTCTGGCCGACCGGGCAGGATCGATTTCGCGCCCGGGGCAGCCGGGCGGAATACGACCGCATCTTCAAGAATCCAACCGAGGAGCGCCTGCTCCTCGAGATCGGCGCCGACTACGAACTAAGGCTGGCCCCGGACGGCCTGACCCTGCGGATCCATTCGCAGCTGGAGGCGATCTGCCGCGAGGCCGCGGAGGGTCTGGCGGGCGCCAAGGCCTTCGCCGGCGGCGGCCTGCGCTTCACGCGGCGGGGCTTCGAGGCGCGCGTCGACTTCGTGCCCGGCTCGATGGACATCCTGTTCGACACGCGCGACCTCGCGGTCGAGTCGATCCAGATCTCCCCGGCGGGTCTCTGGCACGACCTGAAGGGGATGTTCGGCCGCAAGGACTTCCAGGTGGGCGACGCGGAGTTCGACGCGGAATTCGAGATCCACGCCTCCGGCGGCGAGTTCGCGCCGCGGGTGCTCGGCCCCCCGATCCGCTCCGTGCTCCGGACCGCGAAGCTCTTCGGCAGCTTCCTCTGGCGGCTCTCGCCCGCGGGCTTCCTGCTCCGCGTCAAGGGCTGGCCGCCCGACCGCGGCGAGCTCGACCGCTGGCTCATGGTGGCCTTTCAGTTGCTGGACGCTCTCCCCGGGTCGGACGGGAAGGGGAGGGTCACCCTGGGCGCCGTGCGGATGAAGATCGACGCCGAATCCGTCTGCCGCATCTGCGGCGCGTCGCTCGCCGAAGGAGCCGTCGTCCGCTGCGCGAAGTGCTCGACGCCCCACCACAAGGACTGCTGGGAGTTCAACGGGCGCTGCTCGACCTTCGCCTGCGGCGAGACACGGTCCCGCTGATCTGGTATCATCCCCGGCCTGGAGGACGATCATGATTCTCATCGCCGCGCTGCTGCTCTCCACGACCCAGGACGTCGAGAACCCCGAGTACGCCCGCTGGGCCAAGTTCAAGGCGGGCTCCTGGGTGAAGTGCAGGACCGAGATCGAGAACAACGGGAACAAGATGGCTCTGCCCACGGAGACGACGTTCACGCTCCTCGAGGTCGACGACAAACAGGTCGTCATCGAAGAGTTGACGGTGAACACGCTCCAGCCGAAGGACTCGCCGAAGCAGGAGAAGGCGAGGAAACGGACTTACAAGGCGACCCGGAAGCAGAAGGAGGGGGAGCAGAAGGAAGGCGACGAGGAGATCGAGGTCGCCGGGAAGAAGCTGGCCTGCCATTGGACCGAGGTCGGCGCCGCGGCGGGCTCGGTCAAGACCTGGGTCAGTCCCGAGGTGCCCGGCGTGGTCCGCATGGACGTGGCGCTCCCCTCGAAGAGCATCCAGCGCCTGACGGCGACGGCCTGGGAGAAGAAGTAGCGCGTGGGTGAGCTGGACCTCATCCGCTGGATCCGCGGCCGGATCGGGAAGCGCGCGGGCCGGATCGTCGTCGATTCCGGCGATGACGCCGCGGTCCTCAAGAGCGGCCGGGGCCACCTGCTGTTCAAGACGGACAGCGTGATCGACGGCGTCCATTTCGACAGCCGCACGGCGCGGCCGGAGCTGATCGGCCACAAGGCCATCGCCCGCTGCCTCAGCGACATCGGCGCCATGGGCTGCTACCCGACCTTCGCGGTCGTGGCGATCATGATCCCCAAGAGCGCCCGGGAGGCCTACATCAAGCGGGTGCTCGCGGGGCTCGACCGGACGGCGAAGCGGTTCCACACGCCGGTCGTGGGCGGCGACGTGAAGAGCCACCGGGGGAAGCTGGCGATCAGCGTGGCGCTGCTCGGGGAGACGCGCGATCTGCGGCCCGTCCGGCGCAGCGGCGCGCGCGTGGGCGACGCGATCATGACGACGGGGCCGCTCGGCGGGTCCCTCCTGGGGAAGCACCTGCGCTTCACCCCGCGCGTCCGCGAGGGGATCGAGCTCAACCGGCGTTTCGAGATCCACTCGATGATCGACATCTCCGACGGGCTGGCGACGGACCTGAGGCACCTTTGCGAGGAGAGCGGCGTGGGCGCCGTGCTGCATGCGCCGCGGATCCCGGTCGCCCCCGAGGCCCGGCGGCTCTCGCGGAAGGATCATCGTCCGCCGCTCGACCACGCCCTCTATGACGGGGAGGATTACGAGCTCCTGTTTACGCTGGCCCCGAACGAGGCGGTGCGGGTCGAGAAGGCAAAGCTGGGCCGCGCGATCGGGGAGATCTCGGCGGTCGACGGCCTCTATCTCCGCAGCGCCCAAGGGGACCTGCGCGAAGTCGAGCGCCGCGGCTGGGAGCACCGGTTCCGCCGATGATTGTCGAGACGAAATCGCCGGAGGAGACGGCCGCGCTCGGCCGGAAGATGGGGGAGCGCTGCGAGGCGGGGACGCTCCTGGCGCTGGTGGGCGACCTGGGCGCGGGGAAGACCCGCTTCGTCAAAGGGGTCGCCGCCGGCCTGGGCATCGCCGAGGATGAGGTCACGAGTCCGACCTTCGTCCTGATGAACCTCCACGCGGGGC
>JACQFK010000041.1 GCA_016200125.1 Planctomycetota bacterium | reverse complement strand
GGGGCGAGGTGATCGCCGACCTGGGCGCGGGCTCGGGCTACTACACGTTCCGCCTCGCGCCGAAGGTGGGCGAGAAGGGCAAGGTCCTCGCCGTCGAGATCGAGGACAAGATGCTCGCCGAGCTCAAGAAGCGCATCGAGAAGGACAAGGTCGCCAACGTCGAGACGATCAAGTGCACGGAGACGGACCCGAAGCTGCCGGAGGCGGGCGTCGATCTCGTGCTCATGGTCGACGTCTACCACGAGCTCGCCTTCCCCTACGAGGTGATGACGGCGATCCGCAAGGCCCTCAAGCCCGGCGGCCGCGTGGTCCTCGTCGAGTTCCGCAAGGAGGACCCCAAGGTGCCGATCAAGGAGGTCCACAAGATGTCGGAGGAGCAGATCAAGAAGGAGATGGCCGTCGTGGGCCTCGCCCACCAGAAGACCGTGGGCACGCTCCCCTGGCAGCACATCGCGATCTTCACGAAGCCGAAATAGGTACCAAGTACCAGGTAACCGGTACCAGGAGCGCTAGGTCATAGGAAGTCCGTCTTCATCGGCAATCCCCTGGTACCTTGCACCTGGTACTTGGTACCTACCAGCGGGTCTCCTGGAGGAGGAGTTCGCTGGCGTCGTCGTGGGAGATGGGCTTGGAGAAGAGCCAGCCCTGGCCGTAGCCGCACTTCAGCATCCGCAGGACCGCCAGCTGGTCCTGCGTCTCGATCCCCTCGGCGATCACCCGCATCTTCAGGTTGTGGGCGAGCGTGACGATCGCCTTCACGATCTCGTGGCCCTCGGCGCGCGGCCCCATGCGGCTCACGAAGGAGCGGTCGATCTTGACCGCGTCGATGGGGAAGCGCTGGAGGTAGCTCAGGGACGAGTAGCCGGTGCCGAAGTCGTCCAGGTAGATCTGGGCGCCGAGCTTGCGCATCTCGCCGAGCATCTCGCCCGCGGTGGAGGCGTTGTCGATCAGCACGCCCTCGGTGATCTCGATCCCGAGGCTGGGCGCGGGCAGGCCGCTTTCGGAGATCGCCGAGCGGATCACGTCCACCAGGTCGTTGTGGTGGAACTGCTTGGCCGAGAGGTTGACGCTGACGGTGAGGCGCTCCCCGTCGGGGAACTTCTCCTGCCAGTCGCGCACGTCGCGGCAGGCGCGGCGGAGCACCCAGCGGTCGATCTGTATGACGATGCCGGCGTCCTCGGCCACGGGCATGAAGTCCACGGGGCCCACGATGCCGCGCGTGGGGTGCTGCCAGCGGACGAGCGCCTCGAAGCCGTCGATGCGGCCCGTGGCGAGCGAGACGATCGGCATGTAGTAGACGCGGAACTCCTCGCGCTCGACCGCCTGGCGCAGCTCGTTCTCGATCTGGAGCAGGCTCACGGCGCGGGCGTGCATCGCGCTGTCGAACATCTCGTGGCGCGCGCGGCCCTCGGACTTCGCGCGGTACATCGCGGTGTCGGCGTCGCGCAGCACGTCCTCGGCCTTCTCGTAGCCCGTCTGGCTCATGGCGATGCCGATCGACGCGGTGCTGACGATCTCCTGGTTCTCGACCTTGATGGCGGTCTTGAGCGAGGTCTGGATCCGCTCGGCCACGTGGACGGCGTCCTCGGGGTCGCGGACGTCCTCGAGGAGGATGGCGAACTCGTCGCCGCCGAGGCGGGCGACGGTGTCGCCGGGGCGGACGGCCAGCTCCAGGCGCCGGGCCGTCTCGACGAGCAGCAGGTCGCCGGCGGTGTGGCCCATCGAGTCGTTGATGAGCTTGAAGCGGTCGAGGTCGAGGAAGAGGACGCCGAAGAGGCGGTCCTTCTCGCGGCGCGAGTGGCGGATGCGGTGGCTCAGGCGGTCGACGAAGAGCGAGCGGTTGGGGAGGCCGGTGAGGGCGTCGTGGAGGGCGTCGTGGATGAGCTGCTCCTCGGCGAGCTTGCGCTGGGTGGTGTCGGACTGGGCGCCGACCATGCGGTAGGGGCGGCCGCTGCCGTTGCGGACGGCGAGGCCGCGGCTGAGGACCCAGCGGTAGCCGCGGTCCTTGTGGCGCATGCGGTGCTCGCTCTCGAAGGTGGGCGTGCGGCCCTCGAGGTGGTCCTGCAGCAGCGACTGGACCTGGGCGAGATCGTCGGGATGGACGCGGCGGAACCACTCGAAGGGCGTGGTCCCGATGTCGCCGTCGTCGTGGCCGAGCATCGCCTTCCAGCGCTGGGAGTAGTAGACCTCGTTGGTCTTCAGGTTCCAGTCCCAGAGGCCGTCGTTGACGCTCTGGGCGGCGAGGGCGTAGCGCTCCTCGCTGGCGCGGAGGGCCTCCTCGGCCTGCTTGCGTTCGGTGATCTCGACCGCCATGCCGCCGACGAGGCGCTGGCCGGCGCCGGCGTCGACGGGGAACTGGAGGATCCACCAGTGCTGGCGGCCGCCGTCCTGGCCGGCGAGGGTGTCGTAGAGCTGGCGGGGCTTGCCGCTGTCGAGGACGGCGCGGTCGTTCTCCTGGAGCTGGCGGGCGGTCTCCGCGCTCCAGGGTTCGGGGCCGGCGTTGCCCAGGAGGTCGGCGCGGCGGACGTTGAAGGTGAGCTCGAAGGGGGTGTTGAGGAACACGTAGCGGCCCTGCTCGTCCTTGATCCAGGCGACGGCGGGGCTGTTGTCCATGAAGGCCTTGAAGCGCTGCTCGCTTTCGCGGAGCTGGGCGACGATCTGCTCGGTGGAGCGGCGGTGGAGGACGCCGACCATGATGACGATGGCGGGGCTGATGAGGGAGAGGACGATGAGGCGCTCGAGCTGCTCGGAGTCGGGCTCGAAGAAGTGCTTCTCGCCCGAGAAGGCGAAGGCGAAGTAGAGCCAGGAGATGCCGGCGCTGGCGAGGCCGGGGCGGAGGCCGCCGGCGAAGGCGGAGAAGGCGACGATGAGGATCATGAGGGAGGCGGAATTCTCGGGGCGGAAGCCGTGGCGGGAGAGGAAGCCCAGGACCAGGGCGGTGGCGATGGTGAGGAGCGGACCGCCCACCTTGCTCCAGTTCGTCCGGCGGAGGACTCCAAGCGCGGGTTTGATCATGATCCCCTATGGTTCCCAGACTCGCCCATAAATTATATCCGCGGCCGGTCAATTGTCGTCGCCCTTATGCAATTCGACGACAACTTATCCGCCGGCGCGCTTCGAGCGGAAGCCGTGTTCGAGCAGCGCGCCTTCGAGCGCATCCCGATGGTCCCCCTGGAGCTCGATCGTGAACCCCTTCACGGCCCCCCCAGTGCCGAGCCGCCGCTTCAGGTCGCGGGCGAGCGCGTCGAGATCGAAGCCGCCCTTGGGGAAGCCCTCCAGGATCACGATCTCGCGGCCGCCGCCCCGCTTCTCGCGCCGCATCTTGATGGTCTCCGACCGCAGCTTCTTCGCGGGAGCCGCCGCGGGGGGCGGAGGATCCGCAGGGCCCGGAGGCAGCGGCGGGCAGCCGCAGGCGGGAGGCGGCAGCTTCCCGCACTGCGGGCAGGGGATGTCGAGCGGCATGGCGGGATGATAGCGCATCCGGCCCGGACCGTGTAGAGTGTTGGCGATGCGGATTTTCCGGCACCCAGCGCGCGACGGCGGCCCTGAACCTGATCGGCGCGGGGGCGCTCGGCCTGATGTTCTGGAGCGGCGCGGCGTCGTGGCGCAGCGCGGGCGCCTGGACGCGTCGGGGGCTGGCGGCGTCGTGGATCGTGACCGCGGCGGCCCATGCGGGAGCCTTCGTGATCCACGCCCGGCTCGACGCGCTGCTCGACGCGGAGGCCCGTCAGGTGAGGGAAGGGGCGGTCTTCCACGGGCCGCACGAGGCCTACCTCATCGCCACGTCGATCGAATGGGGCGCGGCGCTGGTCTGGCTCCTGGCCGCGCTCTTCGCGTGGCGCGGGGAGGACCGGGCTACTTCGGCGTCGCCCGGGTCCGGACCTTGAGGGGCTGCTTCCCGCACTCGCCGCAGCGGACGACCGAGTTGTCCACGGGCTTCGTGCAGGCGAAGCAGACGAACTGGGCATTGCCCGAATCCCAGTAGAAGTAGTTCGTCTCGGAGCAGCTCGGGCACTTGGAGATCAGGACCTCCTTGTCCTCGTGCTTGTCGCTCCCCGCGCAGACGAACATGATGGCCCCCGTGGCGTCCAGGGGGATGCCGTCGCGCTCGTGCGGAATCTCCCGGCTGGGCAGGATTCCGGCCTTGGCGATGCGGGTGTGGGGCTTCTTGACGATCGTGGGTTCGGCCGACGAGGCGCAGGACGCCAGGCCGAGGATCAGCAGCGCAACCGGGATTCTCTTCATGGCTCTCCCTCCAGAATTCCAGTGTGACTAGTATACCCGATCGAGGCGAGAAAGGGCGCTTCAAGAGCGTCTAATGGGACATGGATTGCCCCTGCCGGCTGGCCCTGATCCTCCTCGCGGCCCTGGCGATTCCGGCCGCCGCGCAGGAGGAGGTCGAGAGCCTCCTGAAGAAGCTGGGAAGCGACTCGAGGGAGGAACGGGAGGCCGCGTCGCAGGAACTGACCCGCCGCGGCCGCAGCGTGCGCGAGGCGGTCGAGCGGACGGCGAAGAACCCCGATCCCGAGATCGCCGGCCGGGCCCGCCGGATCCTCGAGGCGATGGACTCCGGCTTCGAAGCGGTCGCCGACGTCCTCGACCGCCTGGCCGCGGAGGAAATGGACTCGCACCAGCGCTTCCTCTGGAAAGCCCAGAAGTGGCTTGAGAAGGCGGTGGCCGGACGCTCGTGGCAGGATCTCCTGGCCTCGCTGGAACGGCAGAAGATCGTCGTGACGGACGTGTGGGAGCGGGAGTCGGAAATCACCTATCGGTACCTGGCCCGGAAGGCCGCGGTTTCCACCCCCCAGGGCCGAGCCCTGGACCTCTTCTTCGAATTCAAGCTCAAGCGAGCGGCGGTTCCCGATCAGCGGACCCTGTGGTCTTTGGAGGCCGCCTCGATCGGGCTGGACGCCCGGTTCTCCATGACCCTCCGGGAAGCCGTGGCCGCACCGCAGTTTCCCGCCGACTCGGCCCTCCAGAAGGTGCTGGCGAACCCGGAACTTCCCCCGAAGGATGCGGCGACGCCTTACCTGGACGGGATCGAAATGACCTACGGCCCGATCCGGGATCGCTGGAGCGAATCGATTCCTCAGGGTTTTCACATCCGGGTCCACTGCGTGGATCATCCGGAGGGGCGGATACGCACCTTCAGGGGCTACTTCTCCGTCTCGAGCGGGCTCGATCCCGCCGAGACTCACGCCGGCGTCTCCCTGAACTCTGGCGTCTTCATCCCCAAAGATACGACGGGCGGGGTGAGGTCCTGGGGCTCGAACGGGTCCGGACCGAGCGGACACGGACTGCGGCGGCTCGATTTGCCCTCTCCGAGGGAGCCCTTCTTCTATATGGGGTACTCGAAGGAGATCCTGTCCGAAGCGTGGAGCCTGCCCGACCTTGCGGCGCTTCCGGCCGGGATCCGGAAGCTCCGGGTCCGCGGAGCGTTCCTGTCGGACGACGGCGTGAAGGAGCTCGCGCGCTTCACCTCGCTCGAGACGCTCCATCTCTGCGAGAGCGGATTCGGGGACGGCGCCGTCCCCGCGCTGGCGGCGCTCCCGGCGCTGAGCTCCCTCTGCATCCGCGCCGAGAAGATGACCGATCGCGGGTTCGAGCAGCTGAAAGGGCTTGCCAAACTCAGAAGGCTCGAGATCTCCCGGGCGGCGCTGATGACGGACGAAGGCGCCGGCCACATCGGCGCCCTGAAATCGCTCACCTTCCTCGAACTCCACGGCGGGAAAAAGATCAGCGACCAGGCGCTCCAGGCGCTCTCGGGTCTCGACAATCTGGAGGAGTTCGATTTCGGAGGCCAGTCTTCCATCACCGATGCCGGGCTCGTGGCGATCGCGAGGCTGCCGAAACTGAGGTCCCTCCGGCTCAGCGAGCTGAAGGAGGTCACGCCCGCGGGGTGGAAGGCGCTCGCCCGTGCCCCCGCGCTCCGGGAGCTCCACTTCACCTATTGCTCGCTCGACGACGCCGGGCTGGCGGCGCTCGCCGGGATCAAGGACGTCGAGTTCCTGGCGTTCTACCAGTGGCGGGAGGAGGGCAAGATCACCGACGAAGGACTGCTCTCCCTCAAGGGACTGAAGAATCTCCGCCGCCTCAACATTTACAGCAAGCCGGTCACCCTCGAGGGGATGAAGGCCCTCGGGGATCAACTGCCGGGCCGCTACTTTCCCTACTGACCCGTCGACAAAATAGACCGTCTATTTTGTCGCGCGAGGTAAGATGCCCGGCCATGAGACTCTACCGCACCCCGAAGGGGCTCGTCGCCGAGGAGGCCGGCAAGGCGGCCCTCCTCAAGGACATGGACTGGGACGCGCTGTTCAACCGCAAGAACCTGGGGGCCCACCTGGCGAAGTCTCTGAAGGCGGCGACGCCGATCAAGTTCGATCCCGCCCGCGCGCCGCTGCTCGCGCCGATCGGATCCCAGGAGGTCTGGGCGGCGGGGGTCACCTACTACCGCGGCCGCGACGCGCGCATGGAGGAGTCGAAGGCCGCCGGCGGAGGCGACTTCTACGCGCGGGTCTACGACGCCGACCGTCCCGAGATCTTCTTCAAGTCGACGCCCCACCGCGTCGCCGGACCCGGGCAGAAGGTGCGGATCCGCAAGGACTCGAAGTGGAACGTTCCGGAGCCGGAGCTCGCGGTGGTCGTGAACGCCGCGGGTCGGATCATCGGCTGGACCATCTGCAACGACATGAGCTCGCGCGACATCGAGGGCGAGAACCCGCTCTACCTGCCGCAGGCGAAGGTCTACGACCGGAGCTGCGGCCTGGGCCCCTGCATCCTCGTCTCCGAGGAGATGCCGCCGCCCGCCACGGAGATCAGGATCGAAATCCTCAGGGACGGCAGCGACGGCGCTCGACCGCCTGAAGCGCACGCCGCAATCGCTTGTGGAGTGGCTCTGGCGCGACAACAGCTTCCCGTCGGGCTGTTTCCTTTCGACGGGGACCGGCATCGTCCCGGGCGACGCGTTCACGCTCCGAGCCGGCGACGAGATCCGCATCACGATCCCCCCGATCGGCACGCTGACGAACAGCGTGGCGTGATCCCCGCCTCCCGAGGCGTATAATACGTTGAACTCGGGAGGAACGGGATGCCGTCGCGGTTCGCAGGGCTGCTCTGTGCGCTTCTCCTCCAGGCCCAGGCGGCGCTCCCCCCGGAACCCGACGCCGCCGCGCAGAAGGAGACGCTCAAGAAGGTCAAAGACCTCTTCAAGGAGGAGTACGCCAAGAAGCTTCCCGCGGAGCAGCTGGCCTTCGCCCGGAAGCTGCTGCAGAGCGGGATCGAGACGGCGGACGACGCGGTCTCGAAGTTCGTCCTGCTCAAGGAGGCGCGCGAGATCGCCGTCTCGGGGGGCGACGCGGAGATCGCGATCCGGGCGGCGGACGAGACGGCGAAGGCCTTCGCCGTCGACGGCCCCGCCCTCAAGCTCGCCGTCTTCGGCAAGCTCGCGATCAAGGATCCCGACGGCGCCCGCGCGGCCGCCCGGGCCTGCCTCGCGCTGGTCACGGACGCCGTCGGGGCCGAGAACTTCGAGACCGCCTCCGCCGCGGCGCAGAAGGCCGAGGCCTTCGCGAAGCTGGCCCAGGACGCGGCGCTGTCCGCCCGCGCCGCCGAGATGAAGGCCGAGGCCGCGTCGCTCAAGGCGGAAGCCGCGCGGGTGAAGCCGCTCCTGGAAAAGCCCGGCGCCGGCGACGGCGAAGCGATCGGCCGCTACCTCTGCTTCGTCAAGGGCGACTGCATCGGCGGACTGCCCCATCTCATCGCCGGCGCCAAGCCTCCGCTCAAGACGGCGGCGGAGAAGGAAGCGCTCAAGCCGCAGGAGGCGGCGGCGCAGATCGAGCTCGCGGATCTCTGGTGGGACCTCGGCCAGAAGGAGAAGAGCCCCTGGAGGAAAGAGCGCATTTTCGCGCGGTCCAAGTACTGGGCGGACCTCGCCGCTCCGTCCGCCACGGGCCTCCTCAAGGTGCGCCTCCAGAAACGGCTCGACGATCTCGAGGCCCTTCAGCCCGGCTACGTGAATCTCCTCAAGATGGCCGATCCGGCCAAGGACGCGGTGGCGGGCGCCTGGAAGCTCGAGGACGGCAAGCTTCAGTCGCCGCTGGGAAAATTCGTCCGCCTTGAATTCCCCTATCAGCCGCCCGCAGAGTACGACTTCAAGGTCGTCTTCACCAGGCTGTCGGGCTCCAACAACGTCAGCCAGGTGCTCAGCCGCCAGGGAAAGGGCTTCCTCTGGATCATGGAGCTGGCTCAGTCTCGCGGCGCCTTCGGCCTCTGCCGCGGGCAGTGGATCACCCAGGCCGCCAATCCTTCGATCACCGAGCTGGCCTCCTCGCAGGACGACCCGGGGCCCCACACGTCGCTGATCGAGGTGCGGAAAGATCGGGTCCGCGTCTTCTTCAACGGCAAGCTCGTGAGGGACTGGAAGACCGACTACTCCGATCTGTCGATGAATCCGGACTGGA
This sequence comes from Planctomycetota bacterium, assembly GCA_016200125.1. The sequence goes on along the minus strand of JACQFK010000041.1, from coordinate 730 downwards.
AGCTGCGGTCGGAGCAGGTGCTCGGCGTGGCCTGCTGGGAGAGCGCCACGGAGTTCCAGCGCGTCGAGCTGACCGAGATCTCGGGCAAAGGGAAGAAGCTCCGGTGACCCCGGCGGGCGACGACACCGCCATCGGAGGTCCGAAGAAGGGCTTCCAGTCCACTCTGTGGACCGTCGTCCTCGCGGCCAAGGATCCCGCAGCCGCCGACCGCCGCGACGCGATGCAGCAGCTGATCGAGGCCTACTGGAAGCCGGTCTATCTCTTCATCCGCCGCCGGGGGAACGACCGCGAGACGGGGAAGGATCTCGCCCAGGGCTTCTTCACGGCGCTCCTCGAGCGCAACTTCCTCCAGTACGTCGAGCGCGGCCGCGGCCGCTTCCGGACCTTCCTGCTCACCGCGCTCGAACATTTCATGGCCGACGAGCACGACCGCGCCCAGGCGCTCAAGCGGGGCGGCGGGCGGCAGGGCTTCTCCCTCGACTTCGCCTCGGCGGAATCGGAGATGTCGCGCGAGCCGGCGTCGCCCGATTCGCTCGACCGCGCCTTCCGGCGGGACTGGGCGCTCCGGGTGATGGCGCAGGCGCTGCAGGCGCTGAAGCGCGACTTCGCCGACTCCGGCCGCGCCGCGGAATTCGAGGCCCTGCGGCTCCATCTCAGTTTCACCGCGAAGGAGGCGCCCTCCTACGGGGAGGTGGCCGCGGCGCTGGGGGTCTCCGAGGCGGACGTCAAG
>JACQFK010000040.1 GCA_016200125.1 Planctomycetota bacterium | reverse complement strand
GGCACGGCTGAATCAGGAGGCGGACGCAGAAGGAAGGACCAATAGCGCAGCGCCGGAAACCCGGTGCTCACCCGGGATCTTTCGTTCCGCCTACTCGGGGGGAGGTTGGTTCACAGGCTCTGAGGAGGCCTCCATGATCCGCACGCTGATCCTGCTGCTCGCCCTCGCTCCCGCGGCGCCCCGGGCGACCGTCATCGCGGGCGACTCGATCCAGCCGCACCTCGCCGCCTCCGAGGACGGGTCCTTCTACGCCGTCTTCATCAAGAACGGAAACATCGGATTCTCCAGCTCCACGGACATGGGAAAGACCTGGTCCGCTCCGGTCGTCGCGATCGACGCCAAGGGCAAGGCGAAGGGAGGGATGCAGCGCGGGCCGCGCATCGCGGTGGACGGCAAGAAGACGATCTACGTCAGCGCGCCGCTCTGCTTCGACGAGGCCGAGTTTTCCAAGAAGTACCCGACGCAGGACCTCTATCTTGCGGTCTCGACGGACGGGGGACAGACCTTCTCCAAGCCGCTTCAAGTCAACGACGCGCCGAAGAAGGCGCCGGAGTCGCTCCATTGGCTGGTGGCGGCGCCGAACGGCGAGGTCTTCGTCGCTTGGCTCGATCTCCGCAACCGCGAGAAGGGCCAGGATCTCGCTTGGGTGAAGATCACGGAGCAGGGGAAGAAAGTGGGCAAGAACCAGCTGATCCCGGGTCCGCTCTGCGAATGCTGCGCGCCCGGCCTGGCCGTCGACGCGAAGGGCAATCCCACCCTGATCTATCGCGAGGGCGGCAAGAACGCGAATCGGGCGCTCATGATGGCGGTCTCGACCAATGCAGGGGCGTCCTTTTCGAAGATCTCGCGGATCAACCAGGGGGAGAGCAAGGTCGACAGCTGACCCATGGATGCCCCGACGGTTGCCGTGAGCAACGATGGGAAAAAAGTCGCCGCCGCCTGGATGGACATGAGAGCCGGGAAGAACGACCGCGACGTCCAATGGACGGTGGGCACGGCCGGGAAGTTCGGACCCGAGACGACGGTGCACGACGTGGGGTCGGGCACGCAGGGCCATCCGTCGCTGGTGTTCGACAAGGACGGCATCGCATGGTGCGCCTGGGAGGATTCCCGGAGCGGCCGGAACAACATGCGGATTTACGTCGCGGACGCGAAGACGAAGAAGAACGTCCAGCTCAGCGACGACGGCGAGGGCAAGTGCGGCTATCCCACGCTCGCCTCGGCGGGCGGCACGCTCGGGGTGGTCTACGAGGCGGGCAACGGCGTCTCCTTCCGGCTCCTCTCGTCGCCATAATAGGGTTTCCGGGATACACTTCCCTCGGGCCCGGCGTTTCATAGGCGGTTGGAGCCGGGGCTGCGGAAAGGACGTCCTTCTTGAGACTGCTGCTGGCGCTGCTCCTCGTCCTGCCGGCCTGGGCCGACGACGAAACCCCCGCGGGCCACTCGACCCACGGCGAGGCCTTCAACGAAGGGCCGCGGCAGCAGGCCTACCTGATCCCGGGAATGGGCAACGTCAGCTTCCCCGTCACCACCAAAGTCCCCGAGGCCCAGCAGTTCTTCAGCCAGGGCGTGGCGCAGCTCCACTCGTTTTACTACTTCGAAGCGGAGCGGTCCTTCCGCCAGGCCGCGGCGCTCGATCCCGACCTCGCCCTCGCCTACTGGGGCATGGCGATGGCCAACGTGAACAACGAGAAGCGGGCGAAGGAGTTCCTCGCCCGCGCGGAGAAGCTCAAGGACAAGGCGAGCCCGCGCGAGCGGCTCTGGATCAACTTCCAGACCGAGTGGTACAAGAACGCCTCGGGCGACAAGCGGGCCCGCGCCTCGATCAAGGCGCTCGAGACGATCGTGAACGACTTCCCCGAGGACGTCGAGGCGAAGGCCTTCCTCGCCTGGGCCTGCTTCCACTTCAACGACAAGGGGCTCGCGATCAGCAGCCACCAGGCGGTCGACTCGATCATCGCCGACGTCCTGCGCGCCAACCCGATGCACCCCGGCGCCCACCACTACCGGATCCACCTCTGGGACGGCGAGAAGGCCTCGCGCGGGTCCTCCTCGGCGAGCCTCTTCGGCCCCTCCGCGCCCGGCATCGCCCACCGACCACGCGCAGATGATCCGCGACCACACGATGCCCTACCAGATCCACAACTACGTCCACAACAACCAGTGGTGCATGCAGGACCTGATGTACGTCGGCCGCGTGCGCGACGCCGTGGCGATCGGCGAGAACCTCATCGAGATGCCCCGCCATCCGAAGTCGAACAAGATCGAGGAGGGCGGCCACGCCTGCCGCGAGGGCCGCTCGCGCCTCTTCGAGGTGCTGGTCAAGTGGGAGCTCTGGGACGAGCTGCTGGCCCGCGAGTCGGGAATCCTGGTGCCGTCGGGCAACGACGACGACGAGGTGAAGCGCCTGCGGGCGATGGGCGCGGCCCACTTCGCGAAGAACGACCGCGAGGGCGGCCTGAAGTGCATCGCCGGCCTCGAAGAGCTGGAGCAGAAGCAGAAGGACAAGACCGAGGAGAAGAAGGACGAGGCCAAGAAAGACGACCCCAAGAAGGACGAGAAGAAGAAGGACGAGGGCCGGAAGGGGAAGCTGAAGCCGATCGAGAACGCGCTCGCCGAGCTCCGCGGACTGGCGGAGCCGGATCCGAAGGCGGCGCTCGACCTGTTCGCCAAGTGCGAGGACCTGCGCAAGGAGGTTCTGGCGCGGGCGCAGCTGCGGGCCGGCGACTCGGAGAAGGCGGAGAAGACGGCGAAGCAGGCGGCCGACGCCGCCGAAGGCCAGGCGCTCCCGCTGGGGTTCTACGCGGACCTGCTGCTCGGGATGGGCAAGCGCAAGGAGGCCGGCGAGGCCTGGAAGAGGCTGGCGCTGATCGTGCGCCACGCGGACAAGGAGCTTCCGCTGCTCCAGAGGCTCGCGCCGGTCATGGCCGAGACGAAGGTGGAGCTTCCCGCCGACAAGCCCGCGGTCGAGAATCTCGAGAAGCTGGGGCCGCTCGCCTGGCAGCCGCCCTCGGCGCCTTCCGTGATCCTCCCGGACGCCGCGGGCAACACGCTGGCGGTGGAGCCCCGCGGCGACTCCCCGATCCTGCTGATCTTCTACCTGGGCTCGAAGTGCGCCCACTGCGTCCAGCAGCTGGGCAAGTTCTCCGCGCAGGAGGAGGACTTCCGCAAGGCGAACATCACCATCGTCGCCGTCAGCAGCGAGACGCGGGAGCAACTCTCGCAGCAGCGCGCCGCGAAGGGCGCCGCCCCCTACCCCTTCCCCCTGCTCGCCGACCCCGCGCTGAAGGTCTTCAAGGAATACCGCTGCTACGACGACTTCGAGAAGACGCCGCTCCACGGCACCTTCCTCGTGGACGCGGACCGGACCGGCCGGGTCCGCATCCGCTGGCAGGACATCTCCTACGACCCCTTCATGGACGCGCCCTTCCTTCTCGCCGAGAGCAAGCGCCTCCTCTCCCTGAAGTGACCGCGGCGAGTGTCGCAAAACAAACGGGTTATTTTGTGACAGG
>JACQFK010000531.1 GCA_016200125.1 Planctomycetota bacterium | reverse complement strand
CCAGCCCCTTGGCGATGATCTTGTCGAGGAGCCGGGTGATGTTGGGGCTCCGGGAGATGAGCCGCGTCGAGATGTCGAGGGTGGGCCGTCCCTCCTCGCCGGCGCCCCGGAGGATCCGCAGCGCGTTGTACTGCTCGTTCGAGAGGCCCCAGGGCGCGAGCGCGCGGCTGACGCTGTGGTGGAGGACGTCGCCCGTGCGCAGGATCACCACCGCGAGCTCGCGCTCCGCCCGGTCGAAGGGCCGGACCTGCCCAAGTTCGCCGTAGATCGTCGAGGCGCGCTTGGTCATATCCTTGGATTTCATGTGTATGGATATTATATCCATGGATAGTAATTGTCTAGAGAATTCGTGAATCCAGAACCAGGGGCGGCGGCCTACTTGAAGGCCTCCGGGCGCAGGAGGAGGCTGGACAGGACCTGGGCATAGACCCGGTGGCCGAAGTCGTTCGGGTGGTTCACGCCGTTGCCCGTGAGATCCAGGTCGCGCTTGCGGCGCTGGAACTCCGCCCAGACGGAAGTGAGGTCGGCCAGCTCCACGCCGGGGCTGCGCAGCGAGACGAGCGCGTCGCGGTATTGCGGGAAGCGCTCGTGGCGCAGCGCCGTCCAGTCCGGATTGGCCAGCATCGTCGCCACCAGGATGAACTCCGCGTCCGGCTGCGCCTTCCGGACCGCCTCGATCATCCCCTGGAGATTCGCACGGTAGGCGTCGGGGGCGACGCCGCCGGAGTCGTTCATCCCGAACGCGAGGATGACGAGGTCCGGCGAGGACTCGACGACCTTGGCGATGTTCTTCAGTCCCCAGGCGCTGTTGGTGCCGCCGACCGCATGGTTCTTCAGCGTGACCTTGGCGCCGGTCGACGCCTCGAGCTTTCGCAGCAGGAGCTCCTGCCAGGGCGGCTGGAAGGGGGCGGTCTTCGCCCAGCCCGAGGCGTTGCAGCCCGTCGAGATGCTGTCGCCGAGCAGGGCGATCGTGAGCGGCTTCCTCTCCGCCAGCCGCGCGGTCGTGCGGGGCAGGCGCTCCCCCGCGAAGGCGGGGACGGGGCCCTTCCAGGCGTCCCCCGCGTGCTCGTAGGTCACCTCGACCTGCAGGTCGTGGTACTCGTGGCCGGGGCCGAAGAGGATCTCGCCTCCGCCGTCGCGGTGGGTGAGCCGGAACTTCTGGCTGCCCGCGGGGCGGCGGAGCTCCGCCGGCGTGCAGCTCGGAATCCGCGAGCCCGCCGGCAGGGTCAGCTCCCCCGAGCCGGGCGCCCAGGCCCAGTCCCGGCCCTCCTGGAAGTCCATCGTCCCGCGCACGGAGATCACCCGGGTGGGCGTGAACAGCAGGGGCGCGCGCGCGACGTCGCTCTCCTTCACGAAGAGGACGCTCTCGCCGTCCTGCGTGGTCGACGTCCAGAACGGCTTCAGACGGCCGAGGTCGAAGTCGTCGGCCGCGAGCAGCGCGGCGAGGAGGAGGAGTCTCATGCCCCCCACTATAGACGTCTGCCGGGAGCTGCCGCAATCCCCCCGGCGTCCTGATCCAGGCTAATGACGCGCGCCTTCGTGGCCCGCGGGGTTCCTCAGGATCTCCTGCGACCTGGCGCGGATCTCCGCCGCGATCGGCGCCATCCGCGCGTCCGCCGCGACGAGCAGCCCGGCCTTCTGCCGCAGCGCCCGCACCACCCAGCGGAGCTCGCCGGCCAGCTGGTCCTGGTTGTCGCCCACCTCGACGATCGCCTCCGTGTAGGCCTTGCAGCGGGCAAGCGCGTCGGGCCCCTCGGCGGACATCCCCTGCTTGCGGAAGTCCTCCGTCAGCTTCACCACGTGCTCGGGCGTCTTCATCTTCTCCTCCCGGACGCGGTAGCGCTTGTCGGCCTCCTGGGTGATCCGGTCGAGCGCCGCGATCGGCTCCCTCAGCTCCGGGTGGGCCTTGGCCTGCGCGGCCAGCGACTTCTGCATCGACTGCATGAAGTCGCTGTAGCGCGTGATCCGGGCGCGGATGTACTTCACGAAGGTCACGACCTCGTCGAGGTTCTTCTGGATTTCCGGCAGCTGCGACTTCTGCGCGCCCTTCGAGTAGATGGGCATCAGGTAGTCCCTCGTCCAGCAGGTCGCGTGGCCCTTGTTCGACGACCGCTGGTTGTCGAGATCGAGGATGTACTCGCAGGGCCCCGCGCCCAGGGAGTTGCGGGCGATGTCGAGGACCGTGAACGCGTCGGGCGGCGTCTCGGGCACGCGGTTGGCGGGATAGATCACGAGCGGCCCCTTCATCGTCAGGGCGTCGCGCTCGAGAGGCTGGACGTAGACGGCGCGCTTCGGGTCGGACCAGCAGGGATACACGAAGGAGTTGAGCACCGTGGTCCAGCGCTTGCGGGCGGGCCCGATCGTCTCAGCCCCCGCGCCCATCCAGGACGGCTTGGTATAGTTCCCGCCCTCCTCCTTCTGGAGCAGCAGGTCCCAGCTGTCGGTCAACTCGTCCGTGCGGGTGAAGTCGACGCGCCACTGCGCGAGGTAGGGCATCGTCCAGTCGAGCTTCGACTCCTTCTTGGAGTCCCCCGGTTTGACCTCGCCGACGTGCCAGACCTGCGGCGCCTCGAGCATCGCGACCCAGATCTTCTTGTCCTTGCCGAAATCGATCTCCGAGCCGCTGAAGCGCCGGGCCTCGCCGCTCCCCGCGAGCGTGCAGGTCACGTCCTGGTCGCGGTTCTCGAAGACGCACATCGCGATCGCCTCGCCCTTCCCCGCGAGATGGAGGAGGAAGTTCTCGCTCGGCAGCTCCGCCGTGGCCGGCGGGATCTTCGAGGCGTCGATCACGATGTCGTCCGAGAAGAAGTCCGGCAGGACCACGTAGCGCGAGGGGCACTCGACCCGCAGCTTCACGGCCCCCGCGCCGGGCGCGACCTCGACGGCGACGTCGCCCCGCTTCACGCGGAACTTCGCGGTCGCCTCGCCCTTGGCGGTCTTGTAGGTCGCCTCGACCGTCGCCGCCGCCTTCCCCAGCTCGACGACTTTCGCGCGGAGCAGCTTCGTCGCCCCGGCGAGGAGGAAGCGGACGGGGCCGAGCTCGACCGCGCCGCTTTCCCGGCGGAAGACGGCGGTGATGCGGCCGTTGCTGACGACGGCGTCGCCCTTGACCTCGGCGGCCTCCGTGAGCGCCGTCCAGCCGGCCCGCGACTCGAGGTTGAGCGGCGCGGGAGAGGCCTTGCCGGTGTCCCACGCCGAGAGGCCGGACTTCGTCGGGGCGTCCTGGGGGGAAAGGGCGGCCGCGATCAGGATCGGCAGCAGGATCTTCATGGATCGATCTCCTCGCTATTTCGTTTCGATGGGCTTCGGCTTGAGCGACCGGGCCGCGTGATCGTCAGGTTGTCGACGTAGAAGCGCCGCGCGCCGCCCGTGGCCTGCAGGAGCAGGCTCACGGCCCAGTCGCCCTCCTTCAGCCGCGTGCCCGGATCGCCGACCTCGGCCAGGCGCAGCGACACCCTTGTCCACTTTCCGGCGACCAGCTTCGGGATTCCGCCCTCGTGCGGCTGCTTCTGCGTCCGGTTCCAGAGGCTCAGGCTGACCGCGCCCGCCTGCGGGTCCGCCCAGTAGTCGAAGCTCAGCAGCTCTTCTCCCGTGGAGGTGAAGAGGCCGGCGTCGTCGCCGAGGTGCAGCCGGCAGCCTCCGGCGGCGTCCGCCTCCCCCGCGATGCAGAGCCGGCGCTCCGGCCCGCGTTCCACGGTCCCCTTCGTGATCAGCGCGGGTTTCTTTCCGTCCTCGAGATCGAGGGAGAGCAGCAGCTCCTCCTTCGGCAGCCGCTTCAGCGCCGGCAGGACTCCCGCCGCGGCGACCGCGAAGTGCCCCGCCTCGACGAGCGCCGTCTTCCCCGCCGGGGTGACCAGCTCGACCTTTCCTTCCTCCACCTCGAGGTGCGTGCCCTTCCGGGGATCGGGATCGACCTGGACGCGGAGCGTGGTTCCGATCACCCTCGCGTCTCCGTGCGGCGTGCGGAAGAGCATCGCCTGGCCGGCCGGCTGCTGGGAGACCTCCGCCCGGACCGCGCCCTTCTCGACGAGCAGCCGCCAGCCCTTGCCCGGCTCGCGTCCGACCATCTCGCGGACCAGGCCGTCCCCTTCCACCTCGAGACGGGTCCGGTCCGGGTAGACCAGGAGCGCCCAGCTCCGCAGGCCCCGGCACTCCACGCCGTCCCCCTGGCGGATCTCCTGTCCGGCTTTCGCCGGGGTCCGCGTCGCTCCGCTCAGGACGGCGACGTCGCCTTCGAAGCGATCGATGAGCGCGACGACGGTGACGGTCGCCGGCCTGGGAACTTCAGGCGCGGGAGGCGGTTTGACAGGCGCCGGCTCTTCGGGAGCGGGCGGCTTTTCCGGCGTCGGCGTTGGAGGAAGGGGAGCCGGGATCAGGGGAGCGGGCTCTTCGCGCTTGGGAACAACCACGGGCTTCGGAGCCTCGACCGGCTTCGGCGGCTCCGGACGCTCGGGTTCCCGTCGGGGCGGGGTCGTCCGCGCCGCGGGGTGCTCCTCCTGCTTCGGCGCGACTTCCCTGCCGGAGTAGAGCAGGCCGAGGTAGGCGAGGATGAACGCGGCGGCGGCCGCCCAGGGGACCCAGTTCCGGACCGCCGTCGGACGGGGGGCGCCGAGGATCAGGAGCGCGTGACGGCAATCGTCGCAGCCCGCCGCGTGGTCCAGCAGGGCGTCGCGCTCGGCGGATTTGAGGCGGCCTTCCGCCATCGCCGCCAGAACTTCGGGATCGGGGCAAGCCATGCCCCTACGTCACCGGTCGGGTCCCAATAGTGCGCGAATTTTTTGCCGGGCCCGGATCAGGGCGGGGGAGACCGCATTCAGGGAGAGCCCGAGGAGGGAGGCGATCTCCTTGTAGCCCGCGCCATCCAGATGGAACAGCTTGAGGATCAGGCGGTCCCGCGGGGGGAGCTCCTCCAGCGCCCGCTGCAGGGCCGCCAGCCGTTCCGGAGATTCCGGTGCCGCGGGTTTCGGGACGGGCGCGTCGGAAACCGATTCCAGGGGCCGGAATCGAAGCCACCCTTTGCGCCGCTCGCCGCGAAGGTGGTTGAGGGCGATCCGGGCCGTGATGACCTGGAGGTAGCCGGCGAGCGAGCTCCGTCCGGCGAAGGAACGGAGCGCGGCGTACTTGTCTTTGACGATGGCCAGGAGGGCAGCTTCGACGACGGCCTCCAAGTCGTCCTCAGGGACCGCGCCGATCACCCGCAGAAGCGTCGCGCGGGCGGCCCGTTCCAGCACGCCCCGGTAGCGCGCCAGGAATTCCTCCCAGGCCTTCGGGGCGCCCTCGAGGCAGCGGGCCAGGAGGTCGGATTCGTCGGGGCTCAGGGAGGGCACGATAGAGAAGTATAGCCACGGTTCAGCTCATCCACAGGAAGACCTGATACGCGCCCCAGCCCAGGGCCGCGCCCGCGGGCAGGTCGAGCAGGTAGTGCTGCTTGGTGAAGAGGCAGCTCAGGGCGATCAGCGCCGGGAAGAGGAACACGAGCGGCCCCAGCTGCGCGTGGGCGTGCAGCGCCGTCAGCATCGCCACGCTCACGTGCATGCTCGGGAAGCAGTTGCTGGGCGCGTCGAACTTGCGGACGAAGAGCAGGAACTTCTCGGACAGGGTCCTTCCCTTGTTGAGGTGGCGCCAGTGGTCCGGCGTCTCCACCGGGAAGAGCAGGAAGAAGGCCATCTGGCCCAGGAGCAGGATGAAGAAGCTCATCGCCAGGTGGTTGAAATGGCGGGGCGAGGTCACGGTCCAGTTCAGGTAGAGGATCGCGGGATAATAGAGAAAGCTGTAGATCCAGGCCCAGCGGGGCCGGTAGGGGATCCGCTCGTCCAGGGTCCCCGAGAAGCGCCGGCAGGCGGCGATCGGGTGGCGCTGGCACCAGAAGTAGAACTGGTAGACGCCGAAGATCAGGAACACCGTCATCGCCAGGTGGATGGCGTAGTCGATGGGTACCATCAGTCCTCCCGAATGTTCTTTCCAGGTGCAGCAAGAGGGTTGCCAGAGCGAACGGCGCGGAAATGGCGGGGGCGCTGTGAATCTTCCTGCTCAATTTCTCCCGGGTGTCCGGTATCATCGGAACCGCATGACCTCCCCAACGGCGTTGCTCGTCGCCGTCCTGACGCTCGCCCCCGCGCCCCCGATCGAGCCCTGCCGCATCGAGGTCGTCGAACAGGGCAGCGGCTGGCCGGTGCCGCTCGTTGAGCTCCGGACCACGAACCAGGTGCGCTTCGTCAGCGACAACGCGGGGCTCATCGCTTTCGACCTGCCGGAGCTGATGGGGCGCGAGACCTGGTTCGACGTGATCGGCCACGGCTACGAGGCGCCCAAGGACGGCTTCGGCTTCAAGGGCGTCCGGCTCACGCCGGAACCCGGGAAGACGCTGCGGGTCGAAGTGCGCCGGACGATCGTCGCCCGACGGCTCGGCCGCCTGACCGGCGCGGGACTCTTCGCGGAAAGCCAGAAGCTGGGCCGCGAGCTCGACTGGAAGGACTCCGGCATCGTCGGATGCGACAGCGTCCAGAACGCCGTCCACCGCGGCAGGCTGTTCTGGGCCTGGGGCGACACGCTGCTCGCCCGCTATCCGCTGGGCATCTACGACATGACGAGCGCGACGACGCCCGTCCAGCCCCTCGCCTCCTTCCAGCCCCCCCTCAAGCTCAAGCTGGACTATTTCACGGACGAGAAGGGCGTCCCCCGCGGCGTCGCGAAGATGCCGGGCCCGGGCCCCACCTGGGTGAGCGGCTGCGTCAGCCTCCCCGACAAGACCGGCGCGGCCCGGCTCTGCGGGACCTTCATCAAGGTGAGGAACCACCTCGAGGCGTACGAGATGGGCCTCTGCGTCTGGAACGACGAGGCCTCCGCGTTCGAGCTGCTCCGCGTGATCTGGAAGAAGACGGAGGTGGCGCCGAAGCAGCCGCCCGCGCCCGACGGCCATCCGGCCTTTCACAAGGACGCGGACGGAAAGGAGTGGGTCTACTTCGGGAATCCCCTGCCCTTCCTTCGCTGCCCGGCGACCTTCGAGGCCTGGCAGGACGCCTCCGCGTGGGAGCCGCTCAAGCCGCAGGAGTCCCTGAAATCCGCCGCCGACGGGAAGCCGGTGAAGCCGCACAGCGGGTCGATCGCGTGGAACGGATTCCGCAAGCGCTGGGTGACGGTGTTCATGGAGACCTTCGGGAAACCCTCGGCGTTCGGCGAGCTCTGGTACGCGGAGGCCGCGCAGCCGACCGGCCCCTGGGGAGCGGCGGTCAAGGTCCTGAGCCACGAGAACTACACGTTCTACAACCCGCGGCTCCACCCCGAGTTCACGCCGGCGGACTCGCCGGTCCTGATCTTCGAAGGAAGCTACACGCGCGAGTTCGCCGACAAGCCTCAGCCCACCCCGAGATACGACTACACGCAAATGCTCTACCGTCTGGACCTCGACGATCCCGCGCTGAAGCCGGCCCGGGGCGACTGACGATGCTTGACGCCGGCGCCGGTTCGACTGAGACTGAGGAGATGACAGGGAGGATTGCATGAGCATCGCCGCCGTCGTGCTGGCTTGCCTGGTGCAGGACCAGGTTGACAATCCCGAGTACAAAGGCTGGGCGTCGTTCAAACCCGGCTCCTCCGTGACGTTCAAGGTGTCCAACAGCCTGAACCCGCAGGGCGGGGAGCAGAAGGTCACGCTGAAATCGGTGAACGAGACCGAGATCGTCCTGGAAACGGACATGACGATCGGCGGGCAGGTCGCCGGCAAAGGCGTCGAGCGCAAGGTCCCCGCGAAGGTGCCCGCCGCCAAGGCTCCCCAGAACCCGAAGGAGGGCGAGGAGGAGATCGAGGCCGGCGGGAAGAAGCTGAAGTGCAAGACGAGGGAGTTCGAGGTGAAGGGCCCGACGGGCAAGCCGGCCACGATGAAGATCTGGGTTCACGATGAGGTGCCGGGACTGGCGGCCCGGATGGACCTCTCGACGGACAGCGGCTTCAAGAACTCCATGGTCGCCGCTTCGTGGGAGAAGAAGTAGCGTCCCGGATCGGCCGCTTTTGCGACGAGGCCCGGCGGGATCCCGAAGGCTTCTGGTCGCGCGCGGCGGCGGAACTGCCCTGGCTCCGGAAGTGGGACCGCGTCTTCGAGTCCCATCCTCCGAGCTTCAAGTGGTTCGTCGGCGGGCGGACCAACCTTTCCTACAGCGCGCTCGATGCCCACGTGAAGGCCGGAGAGGGCGGCCGGGCCGCCCTGCTCCACCTCAATG
>JACQFK010000530.1 GCA_016200125.1 Planctomycetota bacterium | reverse complement strand
GCAGCGACTACCTGCTGGGGATCTCCACCTTCGACCCCGACGCCTTCGCGCTGCGCGACCGCTGGTGGGCGGAGAGCGACGAGCGCTTCTTCGAGCTGAACGACGCGCTCCAGGCGCTCGGCTCCGTGGCCTTCCGCGACCCGGTGCCCGCCTACAAGGACAGCGCGGCGGCCTATCTCAAGGTCACGGGGAGGATGAAAGACCCCCTGCCCCATCCGAACTGCCCGCGGCGGCCGGCGAACGAGGGCGAACTGCTCGCGCCGCTGGCGAAGCAGATCGCTAGTAGCGCGGCACGCTAGGGTCGATCGCGCAGGACCAGGCGTCGATGCCGCCCGCAAGCGAGGCCGGGTCCTTCAGGCCGTTCTGTTCGAGAAAGCCGGCCACCATCATGCTGCGGACGCCGCCGTGGCAGTAGATGACGATCTCCGTGCCTTCCGGGGCCTTGAACTCCGCCGCCCGCCGCGGGACCTCGTTCATCGGGATGTGGACGCTGCCGGGAATCCGCGCGATCTCGCGCTCCCAGTCCTCGCGCACGTCGACCACGAGGAGCGGCTTCCCGGCGCTGATCTTCGCGGCCAGGTCTTCGACCGTGATTTCGTGCGGCATCACTTCCCCATCATGTCCTTGAGGAGCGGATCCATCGCGTCGGCCCAGATCTGATAGCCCTTCTCCGAGAGGTGGAGGAAGTCGGGCATGATCTCCTTCGCGAGCGAGCCGTCGGGATTGGAGAGCTTCGCGCCGATGTCGAGATAGCGGACGTTCTTCTTGTCCTCGAGCTTCGCGATCTGGTCGTTCACGGCCTTGATCTTCTTCCGGGCGTCGCTGTTGGGCTTCTCATCGCGGGGGAAGATCGCCAGCAGAAGAACCTTCGTCGCGGGAAGCTTCTTGCGCAGGGTCTGGACGATCGTAAGGACGCCCTTCGCGACGGCGTCGGGCGCATGACCCTCGAGGCCGAAGTTGTTCGTCCCGATCAGGAGCACCGCCACCTTCGGAGAGATCCCCTCGATCTCGCCGTTCAGGATGCGCCAGAGCACGTTCTCGGTGGTGTCGCCGCCGATGCCGAAGTTGGCGGCGTTGAGGGGGCCGTAGTGCTTCTGCCACACGGCGTTGTTCCCCCAGCCTTCCGTGATCGAGTCGCCGAGGAAGAGGAGGTCGATCTTCCCCTCCTTGGCGCGCTTGAGGAAACTTTCGTGCTTCTGGGTCCAGGTAGCCAGCGACATCCAGGGGTATTCCTTCTTCCGCGGCGCGGGATCGAAGGCGGTCTCGGCCTGGACCAGGCCGAAGATCAGGATCCATCCGAGCGCGGTCTTCATGGCCGTCCTCCTATTTCTTTTCGGATCCGGACCGCTCCACGGCCTGGTGCGCAGCCTCGGGGAGCGTCTGCTTGATGCCTTCGTCGATCGGCAGGGACCCCGACATCAGCCGCGCCAGCTCGCCCTGGAGCTGTGCGAGCATCGCGGCCGAACGGGGATCGTCGATCAGATTCCGGGTCTCGAGGGGATCGTCCTTGAGGCTGTAGAGCTCCGCCTTCCAACGATCGGGACCGCCGTCGCCGTGCGGATAGCGGATGTACTTCCATTCGTCGGTCCGGATCCCGCGTACGTTCGGCGTGTAGGGGAACTGCTTCTCATAGTTGTACTCGTAGAGGAACGACTTGCGCCAGGGGGCGCCCTTCCCCGAGAAGAGGCCGGTCCACGACATCCCGTGGACGTTTTCGATCGGCTTCGCGCCGCAGACCGCGAGGATGGACGGCGCCAGATCGATGTGCAGGACCATCTCGTTCACCACGCGCGGCGCCGGGATGAGCGGCGGATAACGGACGATCATCGGCACCCGGATCGACTCCTCCCACATGGTCCGCTTGTCGATCGCCCCGTGCTCGCCGAGGAGGAAGCCGTTGTCCGTCGTGAAGATGAAAAGCGTGCGGTCCAGCGTCCCCGCGGCGCGGAGCGCCTCGGTGATCTGGCCCACGCTGTCGTCCACCGACAGGATCGCCGCGTAGTAGGCGCGGACGAATTCGTCGTAGCCCGAATAGCCGCAGGCCTTGTAGATCGGCCCGTCGATGCCGTGCCAGGTCGTCACCCGCTGGCGCACCCAGTCGGGTTTCCCGGCGCCGGTGTCCTTCTCAGTGGCGGGCCGCCTGATCTCCGTCGCATCGAAGGCCTTCGCGTACTTCGGCTCCGGCACGAAGGGCCCGTGGGGCGCCTTGTGGCCCACGATCAGGCAGAAGGGCTTTTCGCGCGGCTTCCGGATCCACTCGACCGCCTTCTCGGTGATCCGGTGGGTGATGTAGCCCTTGAGCAGCTCGCGCTTCCCGTTGATGTTGAACGTCGTGTCGAAGTAGTTCCCCTGGCCCTGGTGGCTCATCCAGTAGTCGAAGCCCGGGCGCGGATCGTCGCTGCCCTCCCCCATGTGCCACTTGCCGATGTAGCCCGTCTCGTAGCCGCTCTCCTGGAGGCGCTTCGGATAGCTCGGAAGAGAGGCCGGGAAGTCGGTGAAGTTGTCGAGCACCTTGTGCGCATTGGCATAGAGGCCGCTCAGCATCGACGCGCGGCTGGGCGAGCAGAGCGACGTCGTGCAGAAGGCGTTCACGAAGCGGGCGCCCTCGCGGGCCAGACGGTCGATGTTAGGGGTCTTCAGGAAGGGATGGCCCGCGCAGCCCATCGCCTCCCAGCGCTGGTCGTCGGTGAACACGACCACGACGTTGGGCCTCTCCGGGGGCGCCGCAGCCGGCGACGCGCATCCGGCCAGGAGCAGGAGCGCCCAGGCGATCCGCTTCATCCCCATAGAAGAAGGGGGCGGCCTTCTTCCGTCAAGCTTCTTCGAGCGTGAATGCTTGACAGTTCCCGGGGCGCGGGGCTAGCATCCCGTTCCGCACTGGGGAACCGATTTTTTAGGGAGGGAAAGATGAACCGCATGTCCCGTCTGGTCAAGATTGCGGCCGTGGCCGTCGTCGTCACCGTGTCCGTCGGCCTCTTCGTCGCCGCCAAGGCGCCCGCTCCGTCGCTCAGCGCAGACGAGATCACGAAGATCCTCGACAACGCCGAGACCGACGCGAAGAAGGAGGAGTCGCTCCTCCGGGTGAACGCCGAGGGCAAGAAGCAGCCCACCCGGATGCACATCGTCGTGGTCGACCGCGGCGGCCGCCTCGTGGGCCAGCGCTCGATGGCCGACGCCTGGGTCGGCTCGATCGCCATCGCGAAGTCGAAGGCCTTCACCGCGCTCTGCTTCTCGAGCAACGAGAACGCGCTCACGACGCGCACGATCGGCGCGCTGACCCAGCCGGGCGGCCCGCTCTGGAACATCGGCAACTCGAACCGCCAGGACGGCCTGATCGAGTTCCCGGGCGGCGTCCCCCTCTACCGGAACGGCGAGCTCGTCGGCGGCATCGGCGTCAGCGGCGACGGCGTCGACCAGGACGAACGCGTGGCGGTCGCGGGCGCGAAGGGCTACGAAGCCCCCAAGGCGATCCGCGCCGACACCGTGGCCGGAGCCCCCTACACCAAGTAACCCAGGAAGATCCACGAGAAGGGCCCCTCGCAAGAGGGGCCCTTTTTCTTTTTCCCGGACGTACCCATAAGTATGAGAAATCACGCCGCGCTCCTCTTCCTCGTCCTCCTCGGATTCTCGCAGGAGGCCCCGACTTACCCGCCGGCGACAGAGGTGCGCGCGGCCTTCCTCAAGCAGCTCGACCGGCCGAAGGTCCCCGCCGATCCCTCCCCGGTCGACACGAAGACCGAGGGCGGTTTCGTCACCGAGCATTTCTCCATCGCGACCGAGAAGAAGCCGTCGGGACAGATGGAGCGCATGCCGGTCCTCCTCGTCCGCCCCGGAAAGGCCGACGGGAAGCTCCCCGCCGTCGTCGTCATGCACGGCACCGGCGGGAACAAGGAGGGCCAGCGGAACTGGTGCCTGGACCTGGCCAAACGCGGCATCATCGGCATCGCCATCGACGCCCGCTACCACGGGGAGCGCGCGGAAGGGCTGAAGGGCTCCGCGCGCTACATCCAGGCGATCACCGAGGCCTGGAGGGACAAGCCGGCGCCGCGGGAGCATCCGTTCTACTACGACACCGTGTGGGACCTCTGGCGCCTGGCGGACTACCTGGAGACGCGGCCCGACGTCGACGCCAAGCGGCTCGGCATGATCGGCTTCTCGATGGGCGGCATCCAGACCTGGCTCGCCGCGTCGATCGACGAGCGCTGGAAGGTCGCCGTCCCCGCGATCGGCGTTCAGAGCTTCAAGTGGAGCCTCGAGAACGAGAAGTGGCAGGGCCGGGCCAACAGCATCAAGGGGGCCCACGACGCGGCGGCGAAGGACCTCGGCGAGGCCGCGGTCAACCAGCGCGTCTGCCGCGAGCTGTGGAGCAAGGTGATCCCCGGGATCCTCGAGCAGTTTGACTGCCCGAGCTTGCTGCGGCTCTTCGCAGGCCGGGCCCTGCTGATCCCCAACGGCGACCAGGATCCCAACTGCCCCATCGGCGGGGCGCGCCTCGCGTTCGCGTCGGCGGAGGCCGCGTTCAAGGGGGCGGGCTGCCCCGAGAAGCTCAAGGTCATGGTGGCGGAGGGCGTGGGCCACAAGGTGACGCCCGAGCAGAACGCCGCGGCCCTGGAGTGGTTTACGACCTGGCTGAAATGAGCGCGAGCAGCGCGAAGGTCGTCGCGATCAGGGGATCGTCCTCCTTCATCAGGAAGCTCGCATTCTTGAAGGAGCCGTCCTCACGCTGACGGGCGGCCAGGCTGCGGATCATCTCCTGCTGCCATTCGGCGGGTCCGCGTCCTGCCTGCTGGAACGCCTGCGCGCTCGCCGCGAGGTAGTAGTGGAGCATGCCTTCCTTCCACTTCGCGGTCGACTCGTCGAAGCCGGGCACGCCGTCCACGCGGTGATGAGCGATCAGCCAGCCCAGCGGGGCGTCGGCGGATTTCTTGAGCGCAAGCAGGGCCAGGACCGCATCCGCCGTCGCCGTCCCGTAGCTTTTCCCCACCCCGGCCTTGTTGGCGTCAAGCACCACCGGGGAGAACATGTAGCCGCCGTCGGCGTTCCGGCAGCGCTCGAGGTACTTGAGGGCGCGTTCGTCCGGTACCGCTTGAAGAACGTGCCGCGTCATCGAAAGGTCCACGTGACCCGTGTGAGGCGGCGTCCGCAGCGGACCGCCCATCCCCCAGGCGCCGTGGGCCGGGTGCTCGGGCCCCCAGCCGGTTTTCTCGGTGAACTGCTGGCGCCGGAGCGCCGAGATCATCTTGTCGACGTCCTTGCGCCCCGCCTTGACGAAGGCGCCGACCGCCAGCGCCGTGGCGAAGTTCGGATAGTCCTCGAGCGACGGATCGCTCCGGCCGACCTCGCCGTCGCCGTTCGTGTTCGCCCGGATGAACGCGATCGCCCGGTCGACGGCCTCCCGGGGAGCGTCGGGGGCGTCGAGCAGGGCCAGGAGGATGAACGGCGTGAGCGACTGGCCCGAGCGGAGCAGGCCGTAGGTCTCGCTGTGCCAGCCGCCGTCGGGCCCCTGCTTCGACCAGAGGAACTTCGCGGCCTTCGCCGCCGCCGCCCGCCCGTCGTCCCCCGTCCCGGCCTGCGCCGAGCAGGCCGAGACGAGGACGATCAGGAGGAACGACGCCAGGGGTCTCATGCTAGCTCTTGGGGGCCGTGCGCTCCGCCAGAAGCGTCATCACCGCGGAGCTCGTGCAGGCGACGCGGCCGGTGATGCAGTGGTGGCCGGCCCAGGTGCCGTCCTGGTTCTGCAGCTTGACCAGCCGTTCCTTGATCTTGCCGTTCCAGTCGGCCCATTCCTTGCCGCCGGCGCGGAGGAGGCTGTCGCTGATGTTCAGATAGGAGACGAACTCCTCGCCGCCCATCGAGCCGAAGCCCGCGACGAAGTTCGCGGCGCCGAGCTTGTCCTTGGCGGCGTCCCGGAGCTCCTTCCGCTCCGCCTCGACGACGAGGGCCTTCGCGGGTTCGGCGGGAGTGGCGGCCGGCGCCCGGCTCGCCTGCTCGAACGACTGG
>JACQFK010000533.1 GCA_016200125.1 Planctomycetota bacterium | reverse complement strand
TGCTCGGCGGCTCGTTCGCACGCGTGCAGTTCACACCCGACCTCGTGCCGTCCGACCTCGTCGGGACACGGGTCTACCGGCCGGGAGACGGGACGTTCGACACGGAGCTCGGACCGGTGTTCTGCAACTTCCTGCTCGCCGACGAGATCAACCGCGCCACCCCCAAGACCCAGTCCGCCCTCCTCGAGGCCATGCAGGAGAAGTCCGTCACCGTCAGCGGCAAACGCTACCCCCTCGAGGAGCCCTTCTTCGTCCTCGCCACCCAGAACCCCATCGAGATGGAAGGCACCTACCCGCTCCCCGAGGCGCAGGTCGACCGCTTCCTCTTCAAGGTCCAGGTCCCCGCCTCCACGCTCGGCGAGCTCATGGAGGTCATCGACCGCACCACCGGCAAGGAAGGCCCCGGCCCCCAGGCGATCCTGACAGGCAAGGAGATCCTCGAGATGAGGGCCCTCGCCAAGGAAGTTCCCATCGCCTCCCACGTGAAGGAGTTCGCGGCGCGGCTCGTGCTCGCGACCCATCCCGGCGAGGGCAGCGCGATCGCGAAGAAGTACCTGCGCTACGGCTCCAGCCCTCGCGGCGCCCAGTCCATCGTCCGCGCCGCCAAGATCCTCGCGCTCATGAAGGGCCGCTACAACGTCTCCTTCAGCGATCTGAAGGAGGCGGCCTTCCCCGCCCTGCGCCACCGCATGATCCTCAACTTCGAGGCCGAGGCCGAGGGCATCCGGCCCGACGCCATCCTCGAAAAGATCCTCAGCGAAATCCCCGAGGTCGCCGCGGCGAAGTGAGCCCGTGCTCTGCGACGAGTGCCGGCGGGCGGAAGCGACCCTCACCCTGTCCTTCAAGGCGGGCTGCAGCGCCCGGGTGAAGCCCCTCTGCGAGCCCTGCTCCCGCTCCCGGAGCCTCACCATCCCCTTTGCCCTCAACCCCTTGCGCTCCCCGACCCCCAAGCCTCCGCCCCCTCCCTCCCCCTGAGAAAACAGACGGTCTGTTTTCTCAAGCTTGTGTTACACTTCCCCATACAGGCCCCATATGGGGAGGCCATGGGTTGAGGGCGGGAGGTGCCGGCGTGATCTTCGTCTGCGAGTGCGGCAAGAAGTTCAAGGCTCCCGAGGGCACTCCGCCCGACGGCCATGCCTGCCCCCGCTGCGCCGGAACGCTGCGCCCCTTCGGCAGCCCGCCCCCCGCCGTCGACGTCAACGTCCTCATCCGGCAGAAGAAGGCCCTGCGCGACGAGATGCGGGTGCGCGACCGCCAGCTCCGCATCGCCCAGGCGGAGATCAACCGGCTGAAGGCCGAGAATCAGAAGCTGAACGATGAATTGAGCCGCGCCCGCGGAGGCATTCCGGTCGTCACCCTCTCCGAGGCGCCCGTCGTGGTCGACCGATCCTTCGACTGGCGCCCGCTCGAGATGCCCTCCGAGCGCCTGGACCTCTCCGCGGTCCCGATGCTCGAGGAGCTCCCCGACCTGTCCGACGCGCCGCAGCTCCCCTCCGACCGGCTGATCCTGCCGTAGTCAGATCCAGCGACGGCGGCGGAAAAAGACCAGCAGGCCCAAAGAGAGCGCCGCCATCACCCCCAGCAGCGCGTAGAACGAGATCTTCGACGTCGCGCCCGGCAGGGGCACGTTCATCCCGTAGAGGCCCGCCAGGAACGATGCCGTCATGAGCATGATGGAAAACACCGTCAGCACTTTCATGATGTCGTTCGTGCGGTTGGCCACCACGGTGAGGTAGACCTCCAGCGCGCTCGACAGCACGTCGCGGAAGGACTCCAGCATCTCCGACACCCGGTAGATGTGGTCGTAGACGTCCCGGAAGTAGACCGTCTCCTCCTTGGACACCGCCTTGTGCTCCGCGCGGGCGAGACGGTTCAGGACCTCGCGCTGCGGACTGACCACGCGGCGCAGGTGCAGCACGTCCTTCTTGAGCGAGAAGATCTCCCGGAGCGCGGGCCGCGACGCGTGCTTGAAGAGGCGGTCCTCCAGCGTGTCGATCTCCGCGTCCAGCCGCTCCATCAGGCCCACGTACTCCTCGGCCAGGTTGTCCAGGATCTCGGCCAGCACCCGGTCGGGCCCGCGGCTCATCAGCCGCTCCACCTCGGCGCACTTCTGGCGCACCGCGGCGATCGAGCCGCTGTCCCCCGCGCGGTAGGTGACCAGGAAGTGCTCCCCCAGGAACACGTCGATCTCCTTCAGGCGGACCCGCGGCTCCCCGGGCGGCGCGCTGCCCAGCAGGGGCGACACGCCGTGGACGACGAGATAGAAGTAGTCGCCGTAATCGTCGATGCGGGGATGATTGCTCTGGGTGAAGCAGTTCTCGATCGCGAGCTTGTGGAAGCCGAACACGCGCTCCAGGATGCCCCGCTCCTCGTCGCTCGGGGACTCCAGGTCGACCCAGAGGCAGCCCTGCCCCTCCCTGAAGAAGGCCGAGATCTCGGCTTCGTTCGCCGCCTCGACCGCTTTCGCGCCGGGCCGGGCGTAGAGGGCTTTCAGCATCTACTTGAGGCCCTGCAGCTGGGCCACCCGGTTCTCGAGCACGGCCTTCTTCTTCTTGATGAACTCCGTGTCCTTGTAGTCCGCCAGCGCCTTCTTGTAGAGGCTGATCGCGAGCTGCAGGTTCTTGTCGTTCTCCGCCTTCTGCGCGTCGAGCACGAGGTTTTCGGCCGCCGACTCCCGCTTCTTGTCCTTGAAGAGCCCGCCGATCAGGTCCGCCGCCTTGTCCGCCAGGACCCCCTCCGCGGCCCGCTTCGCCGCCTCGGCGAGCATCTTGTTCAGGTCCAGGCTCGGGCTGTCGGTCGTCCCGTGGAGGTCCACCCAGAAGCTCGTCCCGATGTACTTCTGCAGGTTCGGGTGCGCCTTGATCATCCCCGGGCTCATCGGCATCAGCACCCGCAGCTGCATCTTCTTGTCGAAGCCCACCCAGCCCGAGAACTTGAACGTATAGCGAAAAGGCAGGTCCTCCTCCCGCTGCTTCAGCTCCTCCGCGCGCTGCCGGTACTCCCGCGTCTGGAGCTGCGCCTTGTCCGCCTCCAGCTGCTGCCGGTCGGCGGCCAGCTGGTCCTGGTCGCGCTTCAGCGCCGCCGGATCCTTCCGGCTGCCCCGCAGCGTCATGTTCTCGTAAGTGCAGCGGCCGTTCGCGATCTTGACCTCCGTCGCGATCAGCTCGCCCTGCAACGCGTTGCCCACCCCGATCGCCGTCATGATCTGCCCGACCGTCGGCGAGCCCGCGATGTCCAGGTTCTGCGCGCCGAAGGTCCCGCCGCCGTTGAGCGACCTCCCCGCGGCGGCGATCCAGTCCTTCTCGTCGGGATCGATCGGCCCGGTCCACTGCAGCTTGAAGTCCGACTGGATCTGGCCGCCGACCTTCGCGTCGACGCCGCTCGTGTGGAAGATCGGGTTGATCTTCTCCAGGAGGGGCCCCATCTGGCCGTTCGCGTCGACGTCCTTGGCGTTGAACGTGAGCGTGCTCTGCGGGTTCTTCTCCTTCGGGCCGAAGTCGAGCGACGCGTCGAGCGTCGAGCGGCCCTTGTTGACCGTCAGCGGCGTGCCCGAGACCAGCTTGCCGTCCTTGAGCTTGAACTCGGTCCTGCCCGAGACGCTCACCCCGTCCATCGTGAACTTCGCCAGGTCGACCTCGATCCCGCCGCTCGTGCCGCGAAGCACCGCCAGCGGCGCCGTGGACGCGGCCTTGCCGTCCAGCGTGACGTCGAGGGTCTTCTCCTCCGCCCCCTCGAGCTTGCCGGGCAGCCAGGGCTTCAGCATCGCGCCCAGCTTGTCGGGGATGTACTTGAACGCCAGGTGGAGCTTCTGGAACTCCATCGCGGGATCGAGCAGCTTCACCCTGCCCGTGATCGTGCCCTTGAGGAAGGTGGACGCGACCTCCAGCTTCCGGAGCTCGATCGTCTTGTTCTGGTCCGCGAGGCCGATGTCGTGGACGATGGTCAGCCCCGGGTCCTTGACCACGTTCTTCTTGTCGTCCGTGACCTCGAGGTTGCCCAGCTTCGTCGTGCCGGTCGTCCCCAGCTCGGTGTAGCTCACCTGCGCGTCCAGGCTGCCCTTCGCCGAGCAGCCCGGATCGCTCCACTCGAAGGCCGGCGTCTTCAGCGTCGCGCCGACCTGGATCCCCTTCGGCTTGAGCGCCACGACGGCCGTGAGCCGGATCTCCGAGCCCGCCAGCTTCACATCGGGGACGAGCTTCGAAAGCTCGGCCGGCCGCGCGACGCCTTCCACCCGGATCTCGCCCTCGCGGCTCTCCTCCATCACCTTGCGGATCTCGCCGGAAATCTTGAGATCGGCGGCGCTCGAGGTCACGACGCCCGTCTCGATCTTGAACCCGCCGTC